>JAKZYK010000514.1:0-2971 GCA_047514485.1 Gammaproteobacteria bacterium | reverse complement strand
GACTCGTCCGGAAACACCGCCCTCAGATGGTTCCGCTTCTTCACACTGCACGGGCGGCACGGCACAGGTTCGCGAGCTTGCTCCGCGCGAGGTCGCGGCCCAGCAATCCCAGCCCGCAGTCGGGGGCCGCGACCAGCCGATGCTCGTCGATGTGGCCCAAGGCCATGCCGAGTCGCTCGGCGATCTCCTCGGTGCTCTCGACCCGGCTCTTGGCGATGGTCACCACCCCGAGGATGACGATGGTGTAGCGAAAACGTTCGAGCAGCGACAGGTCGTTCGGTCGATGGGCGTCCTCGATGCTGATCGCGTCGATCGCCGCGTCTTCGACCGCGTCTGCCAACCGGAGGTAGCTGCCCGAATCGGCCTTGGGATAGTCCGGCCGATCGAGCCGGTCGGGATAGCCGCAGCACATGTGGACCGTCCGTGTGACGTGCTCCGGGCAGCCGTGGAACGCGCGCTCGAGATGCTCGAATCCGTAATCGAGCGCCGCGTCGGGTTTGCGCGCGAATAGCGGTTCGTCGATCTGAATGTGCCGGCAGCCCGCGTCGGCGAGCGCGAGAACCTCGCGGTTGAGGGCGGCGGCCAGATCGCGACCGAGCGCCCGCGGGTCGTCGTAGTGGAGATCCACCGTCGTGTCCGAGATCGTCATCGGACCCGGCATCGTGATCTTCACCGCCCGATCGGTGCACGACTGGGCACGTCGATAATCGGTGGGGAGAAACGGCGCGCCGGCCTGCACCGGTCCGACGATCGCCGGCAGGTAGGCGCGGTAGGCATCGTTGCGCAGCGCCTTCTCCTCGAGTTGCTCGAGGCTCACGCCGTCGAGATGGCGGCAGTGATAGTGGATGTAGTTCTCGCGGGCGATCTCCCCATCGGTGGGGATGTCGATGCCGGCGCTGACCTGATCGTCGATCGCTTCGCCCACGCCCCGCGCGATGATCGCCTCCGCGTCGCCGCCCAGTGCTGCCATCGCTTCGGCCCATCCTCGCGTCGGGTCGGCGGTGTCGGGACCTTCCGGATGCGTGAACCAGTCCGGAAGCCGCACGTACTCGGGCTTTGGATAGGCGCCGATGGTGGTCGTCACGAGAGACATGGACAAATGAGGAGCTAACGCACCGCCCGTCGTCGCCGCACCGCGAGCTGCTCCCAGTCGGCGTCGAAGAGCTCGGCGAGCTGCTCCATCACCGCACCGCCGAGCTGCTCTGCGTCCACAAGGGTGACCGCGCGCTGGTAGTAGCGGGTGACGTCGTGACCGATGCCGATCGCGAGCAGCTCGACCGGGCTCTGGCGCTCGATGTACTCGATGACCTGGCGCAGGTGCCGCTCCAGGTAGTTGCTCGGGTTGACCGACAGCGTCGAGTCGTCGACCGGCGCGCCGTCGCTGATCACCATCAGGATTCGGCGCTGCTCGGGCCGCGCGATGAGGCGCTGGTGCGCCCACATCAGTGATTCGCCGTCGATATTCTCCTTCAGCAGTCCTTCGCGCAGCATGATGCCGAGGCTGCGCCGTGCCCGCCGCCACGGCTGGTCCGCGGATTTGTAGATGATGTGGCGCAGATCGTTCAGCCGTCCCGCGTTCGGGCGTTTGCCTTGCGCGAGCCACCGCTCGCGGGACTGACCGCCCTTCCACGCGCGGGTGGTGAACCCGAGGATCTCGACCTTCACCGCGCACCGTTCGAGGGTGCGGGCGAGAATATCGGCGCTCATCGCCGCGACCACGATGGGTCGGCCGCGCATCGAGCCGGAGTTGTCGATCAGCAGGCTGACCACCGTGTCGCGGAACCCCGTCTCCTTCTCCATCTTGTAGGAAAGCGCATGGGTGGGGTTCGCGACCACCCGCGCGAGACGGGCGGTGTCGAGGTAGCCTTCTTCGAGATCGAATTCCCAGGACCGAACCTGCTTGGCGAGCAGCCGGCGCTGGAGCCGGTTCGCGAGCTTGCCGATGACGCTTTGCAGGTGCGAGAGCTGTTGGTCGAGGTGCGCGCGCAGCCGGTTCAGCTCGTCCGGCTCGCAGAGCTGCGCCGCGTCGATGATCTCGTCGTAGTCGGTGCAATACGCGTGGTACTGGTCGCGATCGAGGACGTTGTGGCCCGGCTGGGGACGCCAGGTCGTCTCGCCCGGGGTCTCGGAGTCCTCGTCGCCGAATTCGAGGCTGCCGGGGTCGAGACTCTCCATGTCGCCCGCGTCGCTCTCGTCTTCGCCGGCTCCGTCGCGCATCTCGGCGCCTTCCATGCTCTCGGAGGCCGAGGCATCCGAGTCGCCGGCCTCGCCTTCGTTCTGCGCGCTTGCGTCGTCATCGCTCTCGGACTCGTCGTCCGATTCGTCGTACTGCGGATCGGCCTGCTCGTCGGAGAACCCAAGCGATCGCAGCAGCTCTCGCATCGCCTGCGCGTACGCCCGCTGGTCGCGTACGCAGCGGGAGAGCTCGACGAGGTCCGTGCCGACGATGCTCTCGAGCTTCGATCGCCAATGCTCCAGCGTCTTCGCCGCCGACGGAGGCGGAAGCTGGCTGAGCATCGCCTCGCGCGCGAGCAGCCCGAGCATCTCGGGAAGCGGCGCCTGCTCGGTATCGCCGAGGCGATCGAGGTTCAGCGATGCGACCCGCGCTTCAAGCGCGGCGTCGAGATTGATGGCGACCCCGGCCATCGCCTGCGCGCCGAGCACTTCGCACCGGGTCTGCTCCAGCGCATTGAACACCTGGCGGGCCTGTGCGCTGCGCGGCACGTGCCGGGCATGGAGCGCCGCGTCATGGTGGCGCAGCTTCAGCGCCACCGAGTCGGCCTGGCCGCGGGCGCACACGACCTGTTGATACGGGAGCGACGGATCCGGGCGCTCGATCCGCACCGTGTTCCCGTTTGTGCCGGGGTTCTCGGACACGAACTCGACGTCGATCTCCTCGGTGCGGCCGATCGCCCGCGCCACTGCCGCGGTGGCCCGGCGAAGCTCGTCGAGGCTCTCGTTCGTCCGGCTC
>JAKZYK010000513.1:0-6927 GCA_047514485.1 Gammaproteobacteria bacterium | reverse complement strand
GCGGCTCGGAGTCGCGGACGACGATCTCGTGGAGCTGCTCGGCGCCCACCCGGCGCCGCTCCGGGCCTGGGTGCGGGTCGAGGAGGGCGAAGCCGACGCCGGGACCCTCGGACTGGACGCGTTCGGGCGCCGCGTGCTCGGCGTCGGCGAGGGCGACGAGGTGGAGCTGCGCCGCATCGCGCAGCCCCACCCGCCGGGCGGTATGGCTCATCCTCCGGCGTAGCTGGATCGCGTCGCGCATCGGAGGGCGTCGGGCGCTATCGGCACCCCGGTGGAGTCGGTCACGCCACTCACGGCAAACAGCGACGGCTTGGTCGTACACCGGCTCGGGCGCTCATTTCGCGACGACACCACCGACTGCCTGCTCGAGCCGCTCGATTTCCTCGCGCGACTGGCGGCCCTCGTGCCGGAGTGGGCCGCCCGGGTGGAATACGCCGCACGCTCCGGGCTGGGCTGATCGTCGCCCGGCAGAAGCACCAGCGTCGCGCCGATGCCTGCGCAGGTCTCGACGATCTGCTCGACCCCGTAGGGCCAGCAGGACTTCCCGCCGAGCAGGTGCACAACGACGAGCCGTGCCTCGGCGACGATATTCTCGCAGTAGAGGTCGACCGAGGCGTTGTGCGAGAGCTGCATGAGGTTGGCGAGGCGCACGGCGGGAAACGTTGAATCGAGGAGCGCTCTTTCTTCGCTTGTGGCGGAGCGGTCACAAGTCCAGAAATTCCGGTGCATGGGCGAAGAGATCTGCCAGCTCTTCCCACCTTTGCTGCTGCCGCTTCATCTCCCACCAGACGGTGGGGTGGTTGTTGTCCCGGATAGCGCGCATTCCGACATAGCGGCGTTGGGGATCTCGCTCCCGCCCGTATGTGCACAGCAGCGCACGATAGATCTCGAACGCTGTCTTTCGCGCCATTACAAGGTAGTCACGGTGATTGAGCCCCAGCACTTCGATCGTGTAGCTCGCCCGTTCGTAGTCCTGCGTCCCCGCATCGGCAATCGGAGTGAACTCGAACGTCTCACGCAAGTCGAGCATCAGGAAATCCAGCGGATTCTCCCGACGAGGGTCGATGAGCGCGGCATCGCCGGATGCGGGACGAACAACAGGAGCCTTGTACGGTCTCGTCACGTCGTCGAACGCGCCTGTATCGTCGATCACGACGAACTTGTTGCTCTTCCCCCCGTTGCACGGTCCGCACGCATACAGGTAGTTCATCCAGGCAAACACTACCTCCGGATACAGGTCCTTGGGACGGAAATGCTCGACCTCGTCGGCGACCGAATCTTCGCAGTACATGCAGCGCCTGGACCCCGAGCACAGTTCGGCCAGTTCCTTGCGTACTACTGCGAATGTCCTGTTTTCTTTCCGGTTGCGCGACGAAAACAGCTTCTTTGCCGCCTTGACCTGTTCCGGGTACGAGCACTTCTCGTCCACGTCATTCTGATATTCGGCCAACTTGTCCTGATGGATGCGGGGAAGCCGGCCGTTTCCGATCTTCAGCACGTGGCGGAGGCCTTCTCAATCGCTCTCGGCCGCAACCGACGGCAACGTTCGGCGGAGCCGATCGCGTTCGCGCCTCTCTTTCGGCGATAGGCCCTTGAGCAATTCGCGGTTGTTGAGCTGGGCCAGCCGCCGATGCAGCTCCCGCGACCTTGGTGATCGCGTCGCCGCTGCCTCGCTGCCGAAGGCTTCCGTCCCATAAGCATCCAGCACCGTGCCGTGCACCAACCGCAGCAGCGTGTCCCGTTTCAGCTTCCCGCCCTTCTCCCCGCTGCCGGAACGAGGGAGCAGGTACACGGAGCCGTTCTCGGCGGATTGGCAGACGAGCGGGCTGTGGGTGGAGACGATGAACTGGACATTGGGGAAATGATCGCAGAACCAATGTCCAATCCGCGATTGCCACGTGGGATGCAGGTGGGTGTCGACCTCGTCGACGATGACAACTCCCTCGGGAACGACCTTGACCGGGTCGTCGGGGTCGAAGACTTCGTCCGGGCCGAACGTCATGGCCATTTGACGAACGATTTCGAATGTCATGCTGAGAACCGAGCGGTATCCGTCGCTCAAGTCCATGACAGGCACGACCACTCCGTTGGCGTCCCGGAACATCACGTTGCGCGACGTGACGTCTTCGATTCGCACCCCTGACGGAAGGCAGCCGGATTCGTTGACGAATGCGATCAACCGCTCGAGCAGTCCCCCTTCGGGGTCGTGCTCCAGGGCGCGGAACTTGAGGTCCTGCAGCCAGTCGAGGCACGTTGTGAAGGCGACGCCCTCGTCGAAGAGCGACAGGTGCCGGGCCAGTAGCGGGGGCAAATCGGAGAGCTGGTCAGTGCCGCCTGCGAATCGACGGAAGGGGCCAAAGGACATGGAGAACCACTCCCGGCTCGCGGGCCGTTCGAGCACGCTGAGAAGCTGGGCAGCGCTCTCGTTGAGAGAGCCGTGACGCAAGGTCTCGATGGCGACGGCATTTGATGAACTCCGGCGGAGCTCGACGCCTGTGTCGTAGATGTCGCCGTTGGATGAGGGGTCCGGGTGGACGACATCTGGGGTGGCTGACCAAAGCTTGAGTCGGACCTCGCCCTCCTGCTCCCCATGCGTCAGCCAGTCGTTCCACGATTGTCTCAGCCCTTCGGCCCGCCCCGCCCCCACCAGCGCCAGTGCGATGGCCCGGAGGAAGCTCGACTTTCCGGAGCCGTTGTCGCCGAGGACCACATGCCAGCCCGCGCACTTCGTTCGTGCGAACGACCACCGATGCGAACGCAGCGATCGGACGTTCCTGATCTGGATGGCACGGATGTGCATGGCGGAAAGGGCACGAACTCGGCGGGCGATTATACGTCCGTGCGACCCGGAGACGCCTTCACTATTGCGGCCGGTTCGACCTTGTCGAACAGTAAGAGACGCGTACGGCGGCGAACAGGCTCCGCGATCTGGAGGTGGTCCATGCTTTCCCGAACGCTCCGAGCGCTGTCGGGCGGCAGATCGAAGGTGTCGCGTTCGTCGTCGGCCTGCCCGGTGCGGAACTCCGCGATCCGACCGGGCGTTCGCGGCTCGCCATCGCGTAGCGCACGCACACTTACCGGGGTGCCGGAGCGGTTGTGGCGCTTGGCAGCCTGCGGCTCCCCGTCGTAGGTGGTGGCGGTTCCGACCTGCGCCTTGGCGGCGCGTCCGTGCGGGCGCGACATGTGCCGCTCTCCGGCCACCGTGGCGAAGCGGGCGTACGTCCCGTCGGAGACGAGCTTCTTGGGAGGCGAGTGGTCGGACGGTTGGGATGTGTAGGGCATGTTGACGTCCTCCTATGGTCTGCTGTCGATTTCTCGACCGGAGAAGTCCGCGCACCGAGCCGGCGGTCAAGGCTGCCGAGGGCACCCGCAGGGCACGGCCTTGACGGTCGGCGGCGCGGACTAGGCTGGGAGGGATCGACGGCAGACGCAGGAGTGTCGTGGCGGGACCACGCCGGTCGCAAAGTAGCCGCAGCGTCGAAGACCCCGCTGTCGTTGTTCGGCTGGGAACGGATCTGTAATGTGGCCTGCCGGAGCGTTGATGGAGGAACGCCGTCGCGCGGAGATCGCATGAATCGGAACCTGCCCGATGTCAGCCAATGGCAGCCAGAGGCGAGCACCCAGGAGAGCCTTCGCAACGCCTTGATGACGACATGTCAGTTCGCACAGAGACGCATCGCAGCGAGGGCGGAAGCCGAGGTCCGCTTCAACATCCGAAACTTCGACTCCGGCGCCGGCGTCGAGGATGTCCTCGGTGAGGAATTGGCGAACCTGCTTCCGGGAAGGTACTCGGTCGACGCGGGTGTCGTAAACGACCGCCGGGGCCGAACCGCCGGCGACTGCGACATGCTGATTCGGGATCCCTTGTGGTCGCCGGTCATCAAGCCCGGAGCGACGGCTCGGTCGAGGCGTCGTCACTATCCGATAGAAGGAATCTATGCCGCGGCGGAGATAAAGCAGACGCTGGGACTCGACGAGTTGGACAAGGCGATGAGGAAGCTGGTGACGGTATCGAGGCTTGATCGGCCCGCGAATCCGTACGGACACATCACCGAGAATCAGCACCTGTTCAGCGGCAAGGACAAGGAAGGCTGGATACTGAATCCGCTCCACACCAGCGTGCTCGCCACGAGATTGGACGACGGAGTGACCGTCGACGAAGTTGCCGAACGGTTTGGTGCGATCAACGCGATGCTCAATCGGAACGAGATGGTGACGATGCTGTGCGTGCTCGACGGCGGCACGGCGTGGTACTCGGTCGAGAGCGGCAGCCCGTACGACGCCGACTTCATGAGGGATCGCGCCGAAAACCTGATTCTGCAGGTCAACGCCAACGAACCGGACAACACATTCTATCGATGGTACGTCCTGCTCGCCGCGCACTTGACACGCTCCGTCCTTGGCCTCGCAGACGCCTATCACGCGTACGGCGAGAGCCCGCCCGAGCGCACGGTTCGACGCTATCCGAGTGCGGTGTTCAACAAGGGACATGAGGGCTCGGGTGGGCCCGAGTGAGAGGCGCCGGTAAGAACGCGGTTCGTGGGAGCGGGGGCGACGGACAGGAGTTTCCCAGCACTGACGGTCTGGGCGAGCGAGGCCGGTTGGCGTTCGGCGGCCGGTTCTTCGACACCCCGGTGCTCGCGCGGGGCCGGCTGCCGGCCGGGGCCTCCCACGCGGGACCGGCGATCGTCGAGGAGGAGGGCGCCACCACCGTGGTGGTGCCCCAGTGGCGCTTCCGGGTGCTCGATTCGGGAGACCTGCTGATGGAGAGAGGTGACGCATGAGCGCTTCCGAGCCCCTTCCCGGCCCGCCCGCAGGGGCGCCGGCGCCGTCCGACGGAACGAGGCCCGGGCCTTCGGGTGCGACCGCCGACGCAACCGCCGGCGCAACCGCAAGCGCGGGTGTGAGTGCGAGGACGCCGCCACCGGCGCGGGGGTCCGGGCCGGCTCCCGGGGAGCTGGACCCGATCACCCTCGAGGTGGTCTGCGAGGGGCTCATCGCGATCGTGCGCGAGATGCGGGCGACCATCATCCGCTCCTCGTTCTCGTCCGTCATCTACGAGTTCGACGACTTCTCGTGCGCGCTCTTCGGGTCGGGCGGAGAGATGGTCGCGCAGTCCTGGGACCATCCGGGGCACGTGCTCCCCCTGCCGTGGGGGGTGCGCTGCATGTTCGAGGACTTCGAGGACGATCTCCACCCGGGCGACGTCGTGCTGCTGAACGACCCCTACCGGGGCGGAACCCACCTGAACGACGTGACCATGGTCCACCCCATCTTCGACCAGGACGGGAACATCCTCGTCTTCCCCGCGGTGCGGGCCCACTGGGTGGACGTCGGCGGCATGGTGCCGGGGAGCTACTCGGGCCTCTCGACCAACATCTACCAGGAGGGGGTGCGGATCCCGCCGATCAAGATCCTCGAGCGGGGGAAGGTCAACCGCGCCGCGATGGCCCTGCTCATGGCCAACATGCGGGTCCCGGAGGAGCGCGAAGGCGACTTCAACGCCTCGCTCGGCGCATGCCGGGTTGCCGAGCGGCGGATCCGCCGGATCTACGAGCGGTACGGGAAGGACACGGTCCATGCCGCGATCCGCATCAACCTCGACCGCACGGAGCGCCGGCTCCGGGAACGGATCGCGGAGCTCCCGGACGGGAGCTACTGCTACGAGGACTACCTCGAATACTACGAGGAGGGCCGGCTCGACCCGGTGCTCGTCCGGATCGAGCTGACCGTGGACGGCGACGGCATCGTGGCCGACTTCGCGGGCTCGAACCCCCAGGTCCCGGGGGTGGTGAACTCGTCGCTCGCGGTGACCGGGGCGGGCGTGTTCGTGGCCGTCAAGTCCACCCTGGACCCGGGCGGGGCGGTGAACGACGGCGCGTTCCGGCCCATCGAGCTGCGGGCGCCGGCGGCGAGCGTGGTGGACGTTCGAAGCGACGCCCCGGCCGGCGCGCACGGCGAGGTGCGAAAGCGCGCCGTGTCGGTGGCCTTGGGCGCTTTGGCGCAGATCATCCCCGAGCGGGTGTCGGGGGATCTGTGCGGCACGTCGTTCCCGAACTCGATCGGCGGCTGGAACCACCGGCGCGGGCGGCAGTACGTCTACTACGAGGCGCCGGCCGGGGGGAACGGGGGTTTCGCGGGGGCGGACGGATCGAGCGCGTTCGCCAACGTCGACTTCGGCAGCATCCGCACCATCCAGACCGCGGAATCGATCGAGAACGAGATGCCGCTCCTGGTGGATCGGTGCGAGCTTCGGGCCGATTCGGGCGGCGAAGGCGCGCAGCGGGGCGGGCTCGGCCTGCGCCGGGAGATCCGGGTGCTCGGCGAGGAGGGGAGCTACTCGGTGCTGAGCGACCGCGCCGCAATCCCGCCGTTCGGGGTCGGAGGGGGCACGAGCTCGCGCTCCTACCGGGTGGCGGTTCGGAGAAACGGCTCCGAGAACGTCTTTCCGACCCCGGGCAAGGTCACCGGCCATCCGGTGCGAAGGGATGACGTGGTGATCATGGAGTCGGGCGGGGGCGGCGGCTACGGCGACCCGCTCGAGCGCGACCCGGAGGCGGTGCGCGCGGACGTGCGCGAAGGGTTCGTGTCGGCGGAGCGCGCCCGCGATGGCTATGGCGTGGTGCTGGACGCGGCCGGGGAGGTCGACGAAGAGGCGACGGCGGCCGCCCGCGAGGCTTTGGGGCGCGGGCGCTTTCGCATCGCGGTGCGGGCGGACGAGACCGACCCCTATACCGGGGTTCGGGGGCGGCGCCGCACGCTTCGCCTCGCCCCCGTGAACGCGGAGCGGCTCGGAGTCGCGGACGACGATCTCGTGGAGCTGCTCGGCGCCCACCCGGCGCCGCTCCGGGCCTGGGTGCGGGTCGAGGAGGGCGAAGCCGACGCCGGGACCCTCGGACTGGACGCGTTCGGGCGCCGCGTGCTCGG
>JAKZYK010000512.1:0-2853 GCA_047514485.1 Gammaproteobacteria bacterium | reverse complement strand
GAATCGCGAACCTCTACGCCAACGTCGTGCAGCGCGGCAACGAGGACGAGTTGGCGGAGTGCTTCGAGATGCTCACGAGCCGATCGGCGCGTTTGTTGCGCCGTGACGACTACGGCATCGCGGTGGGCAAGCCGGCGGACTTGGTAGTCTGGAACGCCCGGTCCCCCGCCGAGGCAGTGGCGACGGTCGCCGCGCCGCTCCACGGCTTCAAGCGCGGCCGGCGCACCTTCAGCCGGACGCTACCCGAGCTGCACCGGCCCTGACGCGGGACGATTCCGGATCCACGCTGCGCAGCATTCGCTCGCGGTTTCAGAGTCCCGAGGACATCAACGACAATGACGACACGGCGCCGAGCAAACGAATCAAGAGAGTGATACCGAAGTACAAGAAGGTCGCAGACGGCTCCCTGGTGGCCCGGGAAATAGGCCTGAATGTGATCCGCCGCGAATGTCGCCGATTCGGCGCATGGGCGGCACATCCGGAGACCTTGGGAAACCTGGACTGATTCGCAGGTTTGTCTTGCTCTGGTTGCAAAAATTTTCTTGATTCTCCTCGCCGTTCAGGCGCCGGTGGGAGAGGCTGTCGCAGTTGCTCCCGCCGACTCCGCCCCACGCCGGCGCAGGAACCAATACCCCGCAAAGATCGCCACCGGGATGCACGCCAGAGCTGCGATCCAGGGATCAGGGTGGGCGAGCGCAACCACCGCGAAGCCGGCGAGCACCGTGCGCGCCACCAGATCGGCGAGACGGTTCGGGCTGAACCGCGCCTGAAGGCTGAAGGTCAGGCCGACGGTGGCTGCGAGCACCAGGCCGGTGGCCGCGAGCTGCGCGAGCCCCGGTTCGAGCACGACCTCCGGTCGCAGAAACATCGCTGCCATCAGCACGAAGAGGCTCATGCAGAGCCCGATTGCGCGCACCAGAGTGCCTATGAAGGAGGCGCGCGCGATCTTCGACGTGACCGCCGCCACCACCGAGGTAGGCGGGGTCAGCTCCCCCCACACCGCAAGGAAGAACGCGAAGAAGTGCACCGGCCACGGGTCCACCCCGGCCTTGATCATCTGGGGGGCGATGACGAGGGCGGTCAGGATGTAGGTCGGCGCGGGCGGCAGCCCCATCCCGAGCAGCGCTCCGAACAGGAAGGCCACGACGACCATCGCCGCGAGATTGATGGCCGCCGCCTCGACGAGGATGAACCCGACCTTGGGCGGGACGCCGGTGTTGACGAAAGCGCTCGTCAGGATCGAGAGCGTCGCCAGGAGCAGCGTAAGCTCCGCGGTCATCGAGGCGAAGGTGTCGATGAAGCGCAGCAGGGTCGAGCCCAGGGTCCGGGCGCCGGCGGCGCCGTGGGCGCGGAAGGCGGTCACCGCCTGCAGCACGAGGAGCGCGGCTCCGATCGCCGCGAATATGTAGAGGGCGGCGAACATGGGCGCGAGGTGCAGCGCCGACATCAGCACGATGAGCCCGGCCACGACACCGAGGAAGGCGCCTATCCGGGTCCAGTCCTGCCAGTCCATGGACTCCACCGACGCGACGGTCTTGAGCCCCCGCTGGCGCACCGACATGAGGTAGACGCCCAACGCCACCGCGAGGAAGTAGATGAGCGCCGGCGCATAGCCGCGGGCGACCACGTCGAAGTAGCTGCGGTCCAGGAAGTCCGCCATGAGGAAGGCCGAGATCCCCATGATCGGCGGCATGAGCTGCCCGCCGAGGGACGCGGCGGTCTCCACCGACGCCGCGTCCTCGCGGGTCATCCCTGCGTTGATCAGGGCGGGGATCGTCGCCGAGCCGGTCGTGACCGCGTTGGCGGCGCCGCTGCCGCTCACCGCGGCAACCCCCATGGAGCTCACCACCGCCGCTTGGGGAAGGGCGTAGCGCGAGCGCACCGCGATGCGCGACGCACCGCGCAGGACCGAATCGATACAGCCGAAGGCGCGCAGCACACTCAGCACCAGCACGAACGACCCGATCAGCGTCAGAGCGAGCTGTGGCAGCCCCGAGAAGATGCCGGTGGTGTCCTCGAGACTCATCGAGGTGACGATCCGTTTCCAGGACAGGCCGGGGTGGTGGAAGATCCCCGGCACCGCGCGGCCGTACACCGCGTACAGAATGAGGACGATGTTCAGCACGAACAGCACGAAGTAGCGCTTGCGGGCGTACTCCATGACCAGCAATGCCATCAGGCCGCCGAGCCAGAGATCGGTGGGATCCCAGATCCCGGCGCGCACGGTACCGAGTGCTTCGAACTCCGCGAACATGTAGATGGACACTGCGATCGAGATTGCGCAGTACACCGCCGCGATGCTGTAGTTGGCGGTCGGGCCGAGCGTCGGATAGAGCTCGTCCTTGCGCAGCGAGTCGAGGGTGAACAGCACGAAGGTGACCGGGACGATCGTGAACGCGAGCAGCGTCGGCCCACCCGCGGTCGTGAGGTAGTAGTAGAGCAGCCAGGCGAAGAACGCGATGGCGGTGGCGAAGTAGAGAAACTCCACCGTCGCGCGGGGCCGGGAGCCCGGCGCGGGCGGGGCGGTCATCGACGTTGGCCCGCAAGCCTCGAAGACTTGGGCAGAGGGATGATGCGCTCCTTTCTCACTGCACGGCATCCCGGGCGGCGACGCCGCCGAAAGTTGCCTGCAGGGCGAACCATGTAGCCACCGGCGGGGTGTTCAACGGCGGGCGCGCAGGCAGCGGGGATTCATGGGCATCGCCCCGAAGACATTGAAGACAGGGCGCAGGTGGGGACATTCATCAGCGTCGGCCCGTGGGCCTCGAAGGAAGGGAGTGGGCGCCGGACCGCGCCCGCTCCCGGGTGATGTGCCAAGCTTACCTGGCGATGCGCGAATCCCACTTCGCGTCC
>JAKZYK010000511.1:0-10436 GCA_047514485.1 Gammaproteobacteria bacterium | reverse complement strand
CGGTGCAACGCCTGGGCCGCCAAGCCGATTCCCATCACCGGCGCGTGCCACGACGGCGAGCGCCTGCACGTGCGGCTCGCGGGCACCGCGGGCGGGGTCGCGGCGGCGACCCATGCGCTCGGCGGCGAGACGATCGACGGGGACTCATTCTGGACGGAGCTCCGCGAGCAGACGCTGCCGTTCTTCACCCGGGCCGACGCGCCGCTGTGGCGGGTGTCGGTCCCGCCCGGCGCCGCGATGCCGGACCTCGGCGGCGACACCCTCATCGACTGGGGCGGTGCGCTGCGCTGGCTGCGCACCGGCGCGCCGGCCGCAGAAGTGCGCACCGCCGCCGAGCGTGCCGGCGGACACGCGGCGCTCTTTCGCGGCGGCGACCGCACCGGCGCGGTGTTCCATCCCCTGGCCCCCGCGGTGCGCAAGCTCCACGAACGAGTCAAGGCCGCGTTCGATCCAGCCGGCATCTTCAACCCCGGACGAATGTACGAGGGGATCTGAGTGCGAGCCCACCTCGCCGATTGCGGCCTCTTCGACGCCTTCCGTCCCGACTGCATGCTCGAGGGCGTCCGAGTACAGGCTCCTCTCTCCGGCTTCATATCGGCCGGCGCCCTTCGCCGCTGCCGGAGGCACAAAGGCGCCCGGGTGCAAGCCCATCTCGCCGATCTCAGTGTCGCCGGCACCCCTCGTCCTGGCCGGACGCACGAGGACCTCTGAATGCAGACACGTCTCGCCGACTTCATCCGGGACACCCCCGACGGACGCACCGCGGACGCGATCCTCCGCAAATGCGTGCACTGCGGCTTCTGCACCGCGACCTGTCCGACCTACCAGATCCTCGGCGACGAGCTCGACGGTCCGCGCGGGCGCATCTACCTCGTGAAGCAGCTCCTGGAAGGCGCACCGGTGACCGCGCGCACCCAGATCCACCTCGACCGCTGCCTCACCTGCCGCGCGTGCGAGACGACATGCCCGTCCGGGGTGCGTTACGGGAAGCTCGCCGACATCGGACGCCGGCTCGTGGAAGAGCGCGTCCCACGCCCACTCATCGAACGCATCAAGCGCAAGGCGTTGCTCGCGGTCATCCCGCATCGCGGTCGATTCGCGCCGCTGCTCGCGCTGGGCCGGCTCGTGCGCCCGCTGCTCCCCGGCGCTCTCGCGCGCAGGATCCCGCGGAGCGAGCCGGCCGGCCGCTGGCCGGCGCCGAGGCATGCGCGGCGGGTGCTCGCGCTGGGCGGCTGCGTGCAGGGCGCGATCGCGCCCGGTATCGACGCGGCGGCGGCGCGGGTCCTCGACCGGCTCGGGATCAGCTACGTGCCGGCGCCGGCCTCCGGCTGCTGCGGGGCGGCGAGCCACCACCTCTGCGCACATGATGCCGCGCGCGCGATGATGCGCCGGAATATCGATGCGTGGTGGCCGGAGATCGAGACCGGCGCCGAGGCGATCGCGATCACCGCGAGCGCATGCGCGGCCGAGGTGAAAGAGTACGCGGAGCATCTCGAACACGACCCGGCCTATGCCCGAAAGGCGGAGCGCGTCTCATCGCTCGCTCGGGATCTGAGCGAAATCGTGGCGGCCGAGGATTGTTTCGGCCTCGCCCCCGTGCGCTCGCCGAGGCGAGTCGCATTCCACTCGCCGTGCACGTTGCAGCACGGCCAGAAGCTGGGGGGCGTGGTCGAAGGCATCCTTGAACGCGCAGGAGTCGAGCTCACTGCGGTAAACGACGCCCATCTGTGCTGTGGATCCGCCGGGACCTACTCCATCCTCCAACCAGCGCTCTCCCGCGAGCTGCTCGCGCGCAAGCTCGACAACCTCGAGGCGCACCGCCCGGAGGCGATCGCCACCGCGAACATCGGCTGCTTCGCGCATCTCGCCACCGCGGCATCGGTGCCGGTGCGGCATTGGATCCAGCTCCTCGACCCCGACGGCGGGACGTGAGGCACGTTCCGCGGGTCACCGCGCGGTAGGCGCGGTTGGATCGCGGCGGGTCCTGATTCGTCACCCAAATCTCATCATTGCGGAGGTCATCCGCCGCCGAGGACCGCCGACCCCACACACCAAAGCACGTCAACTGTTCACTCCACGACCGTGCTGCCAGACCTCGATCGACCCAGGCACATCGATTCTCACCGTACGATTTATCTTCCCGATCACTTCGTAGCGCACCGTCGTACAATCGGCCGGACGTGAAGGCGCGCTCGACACCCTCGGGCCGCGAGCGTATCGAGACATCCTGCCCGTGAACTGCACCGCCGGACGCCCCGCCCCGGCGCGCTTCCGACGAGGCCATCCATGAGCGGACCCAGATACATCAAGTTCGACACATTGAGCCTGCACGCGGGCCAGCAGCCCGATCCGGCGACCGGCGCCCGCGCGACCCCGATCTACCAGACGACGTCCTACGTCTTCCGTGATTCCAACCACGCCGCGGCGCTGTTCAACGCGGAACGGCCCGGCCATGTGTACTCGCGCATCACCAATCCCACAACCGCGGTGCTCGAAGAACGGGTGGCCGCGCTCGAAGGCGGCGTCGGGGCGATCGCCACCGCCAGCGGACAGGCCGCGATGCATCTCGCGATCGCGACGATCGTGGGGGCGGGCGAGCACATCGTCGCGTCGTCCGCGCTCTACGGCGGTTCGCACAACCTCCTCTCCTACACCCTGCCCCGCTTCGGCATCGAGACGACGTTCGTCGACCCGCGCGACCCCGGCGCATTTCGGGCCGCCATCCGCCCCGAGACCCGGCTCGTGTTCAGCGAGACCCTCGGCAACCCCGGCCTCGACGTGCTCGACATCCCCGCAGTCTCAAAGGTCGCGCACGATGCGGGGCTGCCGCTGCTCGTGGACTCCACGTTCACCACGCCCTACCTCATGCGTCCGTTCGATCACGGCGCGGACCTCGTCTTTCATTCGGCGACGAAATTCCTCGGCGGTCACGGGGTGGCAATCGGCGGGGTGCTCGTCGACGGCGGCATCTTCGACTGGGACGCCTCCGGTCGTTTCCCGACCCTGAGCGAGCCCTACTCCGGCTTCCACGACCTGGTGTTCACCGAAGAGTACGGCCCCGCCGCGTTCATCATGCGCGCGCGCAAGGAAGGTGCGCGCGACTTCGGGGCATGCATGAGCCCGACCACCGCCTTTCACATCCTGCAAGGGGTGGAGACACTCTCGCTGCGCATGGAGCGGCACGTCTCGAATACCCGCAAGGTGGTCGAGTTCCTGGACCGCCACGACGCGGTCGCGAGCGTGGTGTATCCGGAGCTGCCCGGACATCCGGACCATGAGCTCGCGAAGAAGCTGCTGCCGCACGGCTGCGGAGCGGTGTTCAGCTTCGAGCTCGAGGGCGGACGCGACGCGGGGCGCACCTTCATCGAGTCGCTGCGGGTGTTCTCGCACCTTGCGAACGTCGGGGATGCGAAGTCACTCGTCATCCATCCCGCGAGCACCACGCACCATCGGATGGACAGCGAGGCGCTCGCCCGCGCCGGGATCTCCGAGGGGACGGTCCGACTCTCGATTGGACTCGAGGACATCGACGATCTGCTCGACGATCTGGGACGCGCGCTGCACCGCTCGCAGCGCGCCGCGCGGGCCAAGTCCGGGGTGCGGAGGGCGGCATCATGAGGTTCGAGGTCGACGGGCTCTCGAGCTACGCCTACACCGGCTCGCGTCCACTCGTCACCGGGCAGTCCGCGGTGGTGTTCGTCCACGGCGGCGGACTCGAGCACAGTGTATGGATCCACCAGAGCCGGTACTTCGCACACCACGGCTTCAGCGCCGTGGCCCTCGACCTTCCGGGACATGGCCGCTCCGAGGGCATTCCCCACCGCACAATCACCGAGATGGCGCACTGGGTGATGCGCGCGGCCGATGCGATCGGCATCGAACGCCTCTACATCGCCGGACACAGCATGGGCTCGCTGGTCGCGCTCGAAGCCACCGGCCTCTACCCCGGTCGCGTCGACGCGGCGGCGCTCGTCGGCTGTGCGGTGCCGATGGCGGTCACCGGCGCGCTGCTCGATGCCGCGAAGGCGAACGATCACTCTGCCTTCGACATGATCACGCTGTGGGGGCACCGCATGGGCGCGCAGATCGGCGGCAATCCGGCGCCCGGCATGTGGATGACCGGAGGCGGGGTGCGGTTGCTGGAACGCAGCGGCCCGGGTGTACTGCACAACGATCTGAACGCCTGCAACGAGTATCGCCACGGATTGGACACCGCGGCGAAGATCACCTGCCCGGTGCACCTGCTGATCGGCCGGGAGGACGTCATGGCTCCACCGCGCGCGGCGCGCGAGCTGATCGCCGCCCTCTCGGTGGTGCGCGTCGTCGAGCTCGCGGACTGCGGCCACATGCTGATGGCGGAGCAGCCGGACGCGGTGCGCGATGCGCTGGTGGCAGCGTTCCCTGCCGCCCGCACCGACGCGGGGTGACCGGCCGCCACCGCGACAAGCACCGACGAAGCGTGCTCCCAAGGCGCATTCCCGGCATGACGATGCGCCGTCATTCCATGCCCGGATCGGGCAGAATGCGATGACAACCACGTCGAAACCACCGAAACACTCGAAAGCGCGTGTGATCGGGTTCACACGACCTCGGACGACGGGATCGTGAATTTGAAACATTCGGCACCTGACAATTGGCCGTTTGCCAAGGGCGCGTTCGTGCCCCCACAGCCCACTGCTTCAGGAGAGAAACCAATGCGTTCAATCATCATCCTCGCAGGACTGATCCTTGCCGGCACCCTCGCCGCCGCCGCACAGGCCGCATCCGGCACGCTGGTGCTGTACACGTCGCAGCCGAACAAGGACGCCCAGCAGACCGTCGACGCGTTTCGCAGCGTCCACCCCGAGGTCGAGGTGGAATGGATCCGGGACGGAACGACCAAGGTCATGGCGAAGCTGCGTGCCGAGATTGCCGGCGGCGCACCGAAGCCCGATGTGCTCCTGATCGCGGACGTCGTGAACATGGAGTCGCTGAAGTCCGAAGGACGTCTGATGGCTCACGAGGGTGCGCCGGTCGAGCCCTACGACCCCGCCCTCTACGACGCGGATCGGACCTACTTCTCGACGAAGCTGATTACGACGGGGATCGTCTACAACACCGGGGCTCCGATGCAGCCCGCCGAATGGACGGACCTGGTGAATCCGGAGGCGAAGGGTCTGGTGGCCATGCCGAGCCCGTTGACCTCCGGTGCCGCGGCCGTTCACATGGCGACGCTCACGTCCAACCCCGCGCTCGGCTGGAGCTACTACGAGCAGCTTGCCGCCAACGGAGTGACCCCGAAGGGCGGTAACGGCGGCACGTTCAAGGCGGTCGCGAGCGGCGAGAAGCTCTATGGCGTGGTGGTGGACTTCGTGCCGATCAGGGCCAAGGCAAAGGGCTCGCCGGTCGAGTTCGTGTTCCCGAAGTCGGGCGTGAGTGCGGTAACCGAGCCGGTCGCAATCCTCTCGACGGCCGGCAACCCGGAGGCCGCCAAGGCATTCGTGGACTTCGTTCTCTCGCGGGAAGGACAGGAGCTCGCGGCAAGCCAGGGCTATCTGGCCGCGCATCCGGAGGTCGCGCCTCCGCCTGGTTTCCCCGCCCGCGATCAGATCAAGCTGATGGCCTTCGACGCCGCGCAGGCTCTGGCCGATGCGGAGGCCAGTCGCAAGAAGTTCGTCGAAGTCTTCGGCCAGTAGTCACCCCAGCCGCGGCTCTCCTCGCGAGAGCTGCGGCGATCGGGGCAAACCCCGCAGGATGTGATGATTCGGCGCCGGGCCAGGATCGGGAGGTCGGTACCGGCTGCATCGTGGATTTCCGACCGGGTGGGGGCCGACCTCGGACTCCTGCTGCTGCTCGGCGCAATCGTTATCGCGCTCGCGGTTCTGCCGATCGGTCGGTTGATTCTCGAAGGAATCGCCCCGGGTGGCGGCGAACTCGACTTCACCGTGCTCGCGGAGGTGATGCACGCGAAGTCCACCCGGCTGGCGACCGGGCGCAGCCTTCTCACCGCCGCGGGCGGGACGGTGCTTTCACTCTTCGTCGGCGCCGCATTCGCGCTGCTGGTGGCTCTGACCGACCTGCGCGCCAAGGCCCCGCTCGTCTTCTGCTTCATGATCCCGCTGATGATCCCCCCGCAGATCACCGCCCTTAGCTGGATTCAGCTCTTCGGTCCTTCCAGCACGCTGCTCCAGGCGATCGGGATGGCCCCGGCCCTCGGCACCCCGCACCCGTTGTACGCTCCCGAAGGGATCATGCTGCTTCTCGGAATCCAGCATGCGCCGCTCGTCTTTCTGGCGCTGCGCGCCGGGCTGCGTTCGATGCCGCGAGAGATGGTGGAGGCGGCGCGGACCTGTGGTGCGGGACATCTGCGGGTGCTCGCCGACATCGTGCTGCCGCTCATGACCCCGGCACTGGTGGCCGGCACCGCCCTCGCCTTCGTCTCCGCCATCGGCAACTTCGGGATTCCGGCCATGCTCGGCATTCCTATCAACTACTCCACCCTGCCGGTACTGATCTACCAGCGGCTGTCCGGGTTCGGCCCATCGATCATCTCCGAGGTGGCGGTGCTCTCGATCCTGGTCGGTGTCATCGCGTGCATCGGCGTGGTCGTACAGAACTGGATCATCCGGCGGCGCGACTACCGCACCATCGGCGCTCCGTCCCAGTCGCTCTCGTTTGCCCTCGGGCGGTGGCGGCCGCTGGTGGAGATCGGTTGCTGGTCGATCATCGTGTTCATCCTGGTCGCCCCGCTCGTTGCCCTGACCGCAACATCCCTGGTCCCCTCCTACGGCGTGCCGCTCGCCACCCACACCGCGACTCTGGAGGCCTACCGGGAAGTGATATTCCACCAGGCCGCAACGCTTCGTGCCTTCACCAACTCGTTCTCCCTGGCCATCGGCGCGGCGCTGCTCCTGATGGCGGTCGCAATCCCGCTCGGGTATTTCATCGCCTGGCGCAGATCGCCGGTGGTGACGGCGTTGAACCTGGTCGCCGAGCTGCCCTATGCGCTCCCTGGCGTGGTGCTCGCCATCGCCTGCATCCTGATGTTCCTGAAGCCGTTGCCATGGCTGGGGCTGAGTCTCTACGGGACCATCTGGATCATCTTCGTCGCCTACCTCGCACGTTTTCTCACCCTGGCGCTGCGACCGACGATTGCCGGCTTCACCCAGATCGACCGCACCCTGGAAGAAGCGGCGCAGAGCTGCGGCGCTCGTTTCCTCTTTCGCCTGCGAACCATCATGGCCCCGCTGGTATTGCCGATGGCGGCCGCCGGCGCCATCCTCGTCTTCATGACCGCATTCAACGAGCTCACCGTTTCCGCCCTGTTGTGGTCGTCCGGCACGGAAACGCTCGGAGTCCTGGTATACAACCTCGACGACGGCGGCTACACGGTCATGGCGGCGGCGGTGGCAGTGCTTGCAGTCGCCGCGATCCTGGGACTCATGAGCGCAATGCATCTGCTCGCAGGCCGCCTGCCTCACGGAGTGGTGCCATGGCAAGGCTGAGCCTCCAGGAGGTGACCCGGCGGTTCGGCGACTGCACCGCCGTCGACTGCGTGTCTCTCGACATCGCGGAAGGCGAGTTCCTTGCGCTGCTCGGACCCTCCGGATGCGGGAAGACGACGCTCCTTCGCCTCATTGCGGGATTCGAGCGAGCGCAGTCGGGAACGATCCGGTTCGACGACGAAACAGTGACGGACCGGCATGTGCACGTCGCGCCGGAGGAACGGCGGGTCGGAATGGTGTTCCAGTCCTACGCCCTGTGGCCGCACATGAACGTTGCCGGCAACGTCGGTTATCCGCTGAAGGTCAAGGGAATGTCCGCGACCGAACGGTTGGAACGGGTGCGGGCGGCGCTGGCCCAGGTCGACATGGCCGAGTACGGGGACAGGCGGCCGGCGGACCTGTCGGGGGGGCAGCGTCAACGGGTCGCACTCGCCCGCTGCCTGGTCATGGAGCCCCGCGTGGTGTTGCTCGACGAGCCCCTTGCCAATCTCGACGTGCACCTCCGCGAGGAGATGCAGTCGGAGTTTCGCAAGTTCCACGCGCAAAGCGGTGCGACGATGATCTACGTCACCCACGACCAGGCGGAGGCCATGGCGCTTTGCGACCGCATCGCAGTGATGGACGACGGCCGGATCGAGCAGGTCGCCGCGCCCCGGAGCATGTACGCCAAGCCCGCCTCGGCGATGGTCGCCGGATTCGTCGGCCAGGGCATGGTCGTGCCGGGTGAGGTGATCGGGGCAGACCAGGACGACCGGTGTGTCGTGCATCTTCTGGGCGCGACCGCGCGGATGCGATGCGACGATTCAACCCGAGGAAAGGCCATGTTCTGCCTGCGATCCCACTCCCTCGTGCCGGGCCGGCCCGGAGCAGGCGCCATCGCCGGTCAGGTGGTCGATGCGGTGTATCGCGGCGCGACGACTTCGGTCGATGTGCGAACGGATGCGGATGCACACGTCATCCTGCGACTCGACATCGATGGTGAACCACCACCGGTAGGTGCACGTGTTCACCTGGAGGTGCGTGACGGCTGGCGCATTCCCGGCGCGGTGCCGTAGCGACGCACCGCGAATCCGCCTCGGACACGATTTCGCGTCCGCGAACGACGGTTGTCGCGGTGCTCACCCGGTGCATACCGCATCCGATACACTCCGCCGCTCGAAATTCCGAGCATAGCGACGCTGATGACGGATCGAAGACGAATCGGATTCCAGGGGGAGCCGGGAGCGTACAGCCACCTCGCCTGCCAGGAGGCGTACCCGGCGATGGAGCCCATGCCCTACGCGAGCTTCGAGGACACCTTCGCGGCCACGGAGAACGGCGAGACAGAGCTTGCAATGATCCCGCTCGAGAACTCCTTGGGCGGCCGGGTCGCGGACATCCATCACCTGTTGCCGGAGTCGAGCCTGCACATCGTCGGCGAGCACTTCCAGCCGGTACACCATCAACTGCTCGCGGTGCGGGGTGCGACTCTCCAAGGCATCGAGATTGTCGAGAGCCATGTCCAGGCCCTTGCGCAGTGCCGCCGGTTCGTCCGCGACCTCGGCGCGCAGCCGGTGGTGACCGCCGATACCGCCGGCGCAGCACGGCACGTCGCCGATCGCGGCGATCCGAAGATCGCCGCGATCGCTTCCAGCCTCGCAGGCGAGATCTACGGACTCGATACGCTGCACGCGCGCATTGCCAATCACGACAAGAACATGACCCGGTTCGTGGTGATGTCCCACGAGCCGAACCGCCCCGATCCGGGTTTGCCGTGCATGACGACCATCGTGTTCCAGGTCCGCAGCGTTCCCGCCGCGCTGTACAAGGCGCTGGGAGGCTTCGCGACCAACGGCGTGAACATCACCAAGCTGGAGAGCTACATCGCGGATTCCAGCTTCACGGTCGCGCAGTTCTACGCGGAGTTCGAAGGACACACCGAGGACCGGCTGGTGAAGCTCGCACTGGAGGAGCTCGAGTTCTTCACCGACCAGCTCACGGTTCTCGGCGTCTATCCCGCCCACTCGTTCCGCCGGAGCCAGGGCTTGCCGTGAACGCGCGCACCGCACGCCGGATTCGACGCACGCGGTGCGACCCGGTACCTGGGGAAGATGGCTCTTGTCGGGCCGACGCATGCGAGCTTGGATCGGACGACCGACAGAGGCACGCCCCACGAATTCGTCTGTGATCCTCGTCGCCAACAACGAAGCCTGGCCCGGTGTCTCCCGCACCGCCCAAGCGCTCGCGGCAGGTGAGCGCGCCATCGATGCGATCGAAGCGGGTATTCGTCTCGTCGAGGCGGATGAGCGCGTGCGCACGGTGGGGCGCGGCGGCTGGCCGAACATCCTGGGCGAAGTCGAGCTCGACGCGGCGATCATGGACGGCGACACCCGACGCACGGGCGCGGTGGGGGCGCTCAAGGGCTTTCTGCACCCAATCTCCGTCGCACGCGCGGTGCTGGAGCGGCTCCCGCACGAGCTGCTCGTCGGGGACGGCGCCGCGCGCTTCGCCCGCGACATCGGGGCGCAGAGAGGCGAGAACCTGATCGACGATTCCGCCGCCGCGTGGCGGCGCTGGGTCGCCGAGAACGTTGCCGCCGAAGAGCGCAATCGGTGGCCGGACGTCGCACTCGAGAAGCACTGCCGGCACGCCGTCGATCCCGAGCGCGGGCGGGACACCACGGTGTTTCTCGCACTCGATGCGAACGGCTCGATCGCGTCCGGGGCGAGCACCTCCGGCTGGGCCTGGAAGCACCCCGGCCGCCTCGGAGACAGCCCCATCATCGGAGCCGGCTCCTATGCGGATTCCCGCTACGGCGCCGCGGCCTGCACCGGCGCGGGCGAGATGACCATCCGCTGCGCGACGGCGCGATCCGTCGTGATCTGCATGAAGATGGGGATGGGGGTCGAGGAAGCGGTGAACGAAGCGGCGCGCGACCTCGGGTCACTCGAAGGCGGCCTCATCTCGCGCGTG
>JAKZYK010000510.1:0-4542 GCA_047514485.1 Gammaproteobacteria bacterium | reverse complement strand
CGCTCGGCAATGCGTGCCGGTTCGGCTTCGAATCGTTCCTGACAGGTCTCGCTGCAGAACCAGAAACGCTGCCCCGCGTGGCGTGCCGTTGCGCCGGGGCGCATCCGCTCGACGAGGGCACCGCAGATGGAATCGATCGCGTGCGTGTAGCGCTCGGGCGCGGCGAGAAACCGCCCCTTGCACCCATCGCAGCAAAAACCCAACTCGACTCCGTCGTGTACGCACACCGCGCGCGCGGTAGCCGGGTCTGCCTGCATGCCGCACACCGGATCGTGGGTGGCGGCCGCGTGCGCGGCCGAGGCCGCGTCACCGCATGTTTGGTCCAGGAGTATGCTCATGGCGTCGCGCTTTTGATTGGACGCGGCAAGGTTAAACGTTCCAGTTGCTGGAAAGTCAAGGGGGTTCTCCGACGTGCCGGGGCCGCCATCCGGCCTGCCCGGAGGACAGGGTCGTTCCACGCGACGGCTCCTCGGAACCCGAGTGGGGCAAGTTCGGATCGGTGGGAGCCCAGGGTGGGCAACTGCCCGCGGCCACGCGGCCGCCGCACCAATTCGACCTGCCCTGGAATGGAGCCGTAGCCTGAATTGGCTGCGGATCAGCGGCCCGCGCGGTGTGGGGATCGACACGATGCGTCTACAATTCCTGCATCGCGGCGTCCGCATCCCGCCGTCGCCCGCCGCCGGCAAACAGACCGATGTCCGATCGATTCTCCGACGACGCACTCGCGTATCACCGCTTCCCGGTTCCCGGAAAGATCGCGATCAGCGCCACCAAGCCGCTGGCGAGCCAGCACGATCTCTCGCTTGCCTACTCCCCGGGCGTTGCTGCGGCCTGTGACGCTATCGTCGCCGATCCGGCCCAGGCATCGCATCTGACCGCCCGCTCCAATCTCGTGGCGGTGGTGACGAATGGGACCGCGGTGCTCGGACTCGGTCCCATCGGGCCGCTGGCGGCGAAGCCGGTCATGGAAGGGAAGGCGGTGCTGTTCAAGAAGTTCTCCGGCATCGACGTGTTCGACATCGAGGTCGACGAGACCGATCCGGACCGCTTCTGCGACATCGTCGCGAGCCTCGAGCCCACGTTCGGGGGGATCAACCTCGAGGACATCAAGGCGCCGGAGTGCTTCGAGATCGAATCGCGGCTTCGCGAACGGATGGCGATTCCGGTGCTCCACGACGATCAGCACGGTACCGCGATCATCGTGGGGGCGGCGGTGCGCAACGCCCTCGAGCTCGTCGGCAAGCCCATCGAGAACGTCCGGCTCGTGACTACGGGCGCCGGTGCAGCCGCGCTCGCCTGCCTCGATCTGCTGCTCAGCATGGGGCTGAGGCGCGAGAACGTCGTGGTCACCGATATCGCCGGTGTGGTCTACACCGGCCGTGTAGAGCAGATGGACCCGTGGAAGGCGCGCTACGCGGTCGATACCGATGCACGCACCCTCGCCGACGTCATCGGCGGCGCGGATATTTTTCTCGGTCTCTCCGCGCCGGGCGTACTCGCGCCCGAGCACGTCAAGCGCATGGCGGGGAGCCCTCTCATTCTCGCGCTTGCGAATCCGGTGCCGGAGATTCTTCCCGAGGTCGCGCGCGAGGCGCGCCGCGACGCCATCATCGCCACCGGCCGCTCCGACTATCCGAACCAGGTCAACAACGTTCTGTGCTTTCCGTTCATCTTCCGCGGAGCGCTCGACGCCGGAGCGACCGATATCAACGAGCCGATGAAGCTCGCGTGTGTCGACGCGCTCGCCGGGCTGGCCCGCCGGGAGCCGTCCGATCTCGTGACCGCGGCGTACGGCGGCAAGCAGTCCCGGTTCGGCCCCACGATGCTGATCCCGCGGCCGTTCGATCCCCGGCTACTCACCGAGCTCGCGCCCGCGGTCGCGCGCGCCGCGATGGCCTCGGGGGTGGCGACCCGTCCCATCGGCGACTTCGACGCCTATCAGGAACGCCTGACCGGGTTCGTGTTCCGTTCCGGGCTCGTGATGAAGCCGCTGTTCGAGCGCGCGCGGAGCGTGGCGAAGCGCGTCATCTACGGGGAGGGGGAGGAGCGACGGGTGCTCCAGGCGGTGCAGCAGGTCGTCGCCCAGGGGCTGGCCCGGCCGATCCTGGTCGGCCGGCCCAAGGTGATCCTGTCGCGGATCGAATCTCTCGGCCTGGATCTCACGCCGGAGCGCGATTTCGACCTCGTCAACATCCTGCAGGACGCACGGTTCCGCACCTACTGGAGCGAGTATCACCGGGTCATGGGCCGCAAGGGGGTCTCACCGGACGCGGCGAAGAGCGTCGTCCGCTCACGGGGGACCGCGGTGGCGGCGCTCGCGATACGCCTGGGCGACGCCGACGCGATGCTGTGCGGCACCGTCGGAACGTTCCACGATCACCTCCACTACGTAAGCGACCTCATCGGAACCCGTGAAGGAGTGCGGGATTTGTCCACGATGTCGGCTCACATTCTGCCGAGCGGCACGTTCTTCATCTGCGATGCCCACATCACCCCCGAGCCGAGCGCCGAGGAGATCGTGGAGATGACGATGCTCGCCTGCGCAGAGATCCGCGCATTCGGGATGGCGCCGAAGGTCGCGCTCCTGTCCCGCTCGAACTTCGGCACCCATGACTCGCCGACCGCCGAGCGCATGCGCCGCGCCGTGAGAATGCTCCACCGGATCGCTCCCGAGCTCGAGGTCGATGGCGAGATGCATGCCGACGCGGCGCTGTCGGAAACGCTCCGATCCCGATTGCTGCCCGACAGCAAGCTCAAGGGGCAGGCGAATCTGCTCGTGATGCCGAACGTCGAGGCCGCGAACATCGCCCACAACCTGCTCCGCGCGCTCGGAGGCGGCGTCTCCATCGGGCCGATCGTCATCGGAGCCGCGCGCTCCGCGCACATCGTCACGCAGACGATCACGGTGCGCGGCATCGTGAACATGACCGCGCTCGCGGTCGCACAGGTGGACGCGGCCGGTGGGGCGGAGGCCTGAGTTGGAGACCCATCCCGGCGTAGCCGAAACCAGGCATTGCGGATTCTCGCCCCTGTTCCCGCTACCCGCTACATGGCTGAGAACCGCCGGCCATCGCGGCCGGTGATAGCGTGGTCATGGCGGTAGCGAAGCAACCAGGGACGGCAACCGTTCCACCAGATAGAGGGGTAGCGAGACCAGGCGATAGGCCACTTCCGTTTGCAGTCCCGCTCGTTGCACGCTGGTTCGGACGGTCTGGATGGAGGGCAGTGCGGCATCGAATCGGACCGCGAGAGGAACGCCTTTCTCGGCCACGAACTGGTGGAGGGACTTCAGGCCGCCGCTCGTACCGGCCTTCACTTCGATCGGCACGATACGGCCTTCGAACGCTACTACGTAGTCCACTTCGGCATTCGTGGCGCGGCCTTCCCTGAGCCAATAGTTCAACTCGCGATTGGGCGAACCCGCAAGCAGGTCCTGGAGGTGCTGGCCGATGAACTGTTCCGCCGTGGCACCTTCGTTGACCAGACGGTTCTCGTTCATGCTCGCGATGGAGCTCCAACCGAGGCCGCACACCGCGTTCATCAAGCCGACGTCCATGAAGATCAGCTTGTACACCCGCGGATCGCCGTCCGCCTGCAGGGGCAGGCCGTTGCAGTGGCTGTGAACGACCTTCGACAGCACTCGCGCCATGCACAGCAGGTCGATGTCCGCCCTGGTCGCCGCCGCCTTGTCCTCCCTGGAGAAGTGGATGTACTTGACCTTCCTTCCTACGTTGCGGGCGGCGAAGTTGAACACGTTGACGATGCGGGGGAGGCTTCGTGAGCCGACGTATTTGGGAAAATCCTCCCGGTAGGTATCGATGATGGAATTGTGGACGTCACCCACGTCCCGGAGGCGGCGGAAACGCACGAACGCATTGACGGCTTCCGGCATGCCGCCGGTGAAGAAGTAGGTTCGCAACAGGTCCATGAGTCGATTGTGGATCGCCGGGTCCAAGCCTCGTTCGAGCTCGAAGGCGGCGATCAGTGAGGCGAGCTTCCCGCCGTCCACGGCGTTCAGGAATTCCGTAAAGCTCATCGGCCCCATGTGCAGGTACGCCACCCGCCCGACCGGCATGGAGAGCCGATGATCGGCAAGGGCGAAGTCCAGCAGCGAGCCGGCGGCCAGAACCGGCAGGTCGCTCATGTCCTCGCGAAAGTACCTCAGCGCGGAAATGGCCTCGGGCACGGACTGAATCTCGTCGAGGAACAGCAGTCCGCCGGGGCCGATGGAGCCGATGCCCGGCAATGCTTCTGACGCCGGCGTCGCGAACGACATCGCCTGGGACGGACGCAGGCGCTTCGTTGCGGACAAGCTCGGGCGCGCGGTCTACGGCATGGAGATGCTGCGCTGACCGCCGGGGGCGACGATCGCCGGGCTACTTCCAATCCACCGACCCGCCAGCGAACTCGGCGATGTGCTCGACGATGATCGGTTGCAGCGAGAGCGGATGGTTGTGACCGGCACCCTCGAGCACGGCCAGCCTGGCGTCCGGGATGCGTTCGGCCATGTCCGCACCGTGTTCGAGGCTGAAGATGGGATCT
>JAKZYK010000509.1:0-3616 GCA_047514485.1 Gammaproteobacteria bacterium | reverse complement strand
AGCGTCCACTCAGGCACATCGGGTACGACCTGGCGGCGACTTCGTATGCCGTGCCCTCGATCATGGCCTATACGCAGGCAGAGTGGGATCGTCTGAGGGTCTTGCGTTCCGCGTATCGGGAAGCGGTCGAGCGTGACGGGGGAGACGTCCTGTGAACCGGGAGAACGTCATCGCGGAGTGGCGGCGGGGCAGACAGTCGCTGCACGCCTCCGAGCTTCTGATGCACTCCGGTTACCGGGAGGATGCCGTATCACGGGCCTGCTACGCGGGCCTGCTACGCGATCCTGCATGCGGCCGAAGCCGCGCTGTTCGTGCACGACGTAGCGGTGGCGAGTCACGCCTCGGTGCGTCGTATGTTCGGCTTGCATCTTGTCCGTACGGGCGAAATCGAGCGAGAGTGGGCGCGCTGTCTTGCCGGAGGTTCGGATGATCGGTTGGCAGCCGACTACAACGTACACACGCGCTTCACCTGCGACGAAACCCGATACGAGTGCCGGCAGGCGCGGGAATTCGTCAAACGCATCGAGCGCTATTTGTTGGACAACGGATTTGCGGACGAGGATCTCGATTCGGAAACGGATCCGGGCTGAGGCAATCGCCGTCCGCTGCGCGAATTCGCCAGCGCCGTGCGGATGCGTTGCGCCGTCACAACAACCATCACTGCGAGCCCCGGTTCGCGACATGCGGGGACGCAGAATCCCGAACTCGCGGCGCATCTGCGAAGCCTCCCGGTTCCTCATCTACTGTCGAAGACGAGCAAGACCCGTCGCCGGCGAGCGGACGGCCCGGCAGTCAGCACGAACCGCACATCTTCACCACATCACCGCGTTTCTGCGGCCCGTCTGCGGTCCGCCTCGGGAAGGGTCAATCCATGCGATAGAATCCGGGAACGAGCCGTCCTGCCTCGGCACCACGAGCCCAACTCACGCTCATGACCTCTACGATCGATCCGCACTCCCTGTCCGGCAACTGGAACTACCCCACCCCGATCCGCTTCGGCCCCGGACGGATTCGCGAGCTCCCACAGACCTGCCGCGAGCTCGGGATCGAGCGTCCGCTCCTCGTCACCGACCCGGGGCTGGCGGCGATGCCGATGGTGACGGACACGGCGCAGTCCTGCCGCGACGCCGGCCTCGCCTGCGAGATCTTCTCCGACGTGCGGGGGAACCCCGTGGAGTCTAACGTGACCGAAGGCGTGCGGGCCTTTCGCGACGGCGGCCATGACGGGGTGATCGGATTCGGCGGCGGCAGCGCCCTCGACGCCGCCAAGGCGGTGGCGCTGATGTCGCGTCAGACCCGGCCGCTGTGGGACTTCGAGGATCGTGAGGACTGGTGGACCCGGGCCGACGCCGATGGGATCGCCCCGGTGGTCGCGGTGCCGACCACCTCCGGCACCGGCTCCGAAGTCGGACGCGCGTCGGTGATCACGGACGTGAGGGACCACACCAAGAAGATCATCTTTCATCCGAAGATGCTGCCGGTGGCGGTGATCGCCGATCCGGAGCTGACGGTGGGCCTGCCCGCGCCCATCACCGCCGCGGTGGGGATGGACGCCCTCTCCCACAATCTCGAGGCCTGGTGCTCGCCCGTCTTCCATCCGATGGCGCAAGGGATCGCGCTCGAAGGGATGCGGCTCGTGAAGGAGTGGCTCCCGGCCGCCTGCGAGGACGGCGGCGACCTCACCGCCCGCGCCTGCATGCAGGTAGCGTCCACCATGGGAGCCACCGCCTTCCAGAAAGGGCTCGGCGCCATGCACTCGATGAGCCATCCCTGCGGCGCGGTGTACGACACGCACCACGGGCTCACCAACGCGGTGGTGATGCCCTACGTACTCGAGTTCAACCGTGCGTCCATCGAGGACAAGATGGCGGCACTTGCCCGCTATCTCGGGCTGGGCGGGACAGGCTTCGAGGCGGTGCAGCGGTGGATTCTGGAGCTTCGGGCCCGGATCGGCATTCCGCATACCCTGAACGACATCGGTGTTCCGTCCGAGGCGGCGTCACGGCTGGCGCCCATGGCCCTCGTCGACCCTTCGTCGGCGACCAATCCGGTGGCGCTGACGACGCCGGCGCTGGTGTCCCTGTTCGAGAATGCTCTCGAAGGTAATCTCATAACCTATTGAAATACATTCACCAGAATGAGACCAACCATGCTTGTGGGCAAGTACATGTCCCCTTCCGACATCCACTGACAGGAGCACGCACGCCATGGCAAGCACGATGCCCGTACCTGAAACCCTCCAACGGCTGAACATGTACATCGACGGAGAGTTCGTCGAGCCGGCGTCGGGCGAGTATTTCGAGAGCTTCGACCCGTACACCGCCAAGCCCTGGGCTCTCGTCGCGCGCGGCGGCGCCGAAGACGCCGGCCGTGCAGTCGAAGCCGCGCATCGGGCGTTCAATTCCCCCGAGTGGCGGGGGATGCATCCGTCGCAGCGCGGCGCGCTCATGCGCCGCCTCGCGGACCTTGTGGCCGAGAACGCCCAGCAGCTCGCGGAGCTGGAGGTGCGCGACAACGGCAAGCTGCTCGGCGAGATGGGGGCGCAGCTTCGCTACGTCCCGAGCATCTATCACTACTACGCCGGGCTCGCGGACAAGATCGAGGGCTCCGTCGTCCACGCCGACAAGCCGGCCTTCACTTTCACCCGGCATGAGCCACTCGGGGTGTGCGTCGGGATCATCCCGTGGAATTCTCCGCTGATGCTCGTCGCCTGGAAGCTCGGACCCGCCCTCGCGGCCGGGAATACGGTGGTGCTCAAGCCGTCGGAGTACACCTCGGCCTCGGCTCTCGAGTTCGTCAAGCTCGTCGAGCGGGCGGGATTCCCGAAAGGCGTGGTGAACGTGGTGACGGGGTTCGGCCCGGAGGCGGGGCAGCCGCTCGTCGAGCACCCTCTGGTTCGAAAGATCGCGTTCACGGGCTCGGATCGCACCGGGGCCCACCTCTACTCGACTGCGGCCAAGGACATCAAACGGGTGAGCCTGGAGCTCGGCGGGAAGTCGCCCAACATCGTCTTCGCGGATGCGAACCTCGACAACGCGGTCAAGGGCGCGGTGGCGGGGATCTTCGCCGCGACCGGACAGACGTGCATCGCCGGATCGCGTCTGCTCGTCCAGCGATCGATCCACGACGAGTTCGTCGAACGGCTCGTGGCGTTCGCGAAGACCGCGAAGATGGGCAACCCGATGAGCCTCGAGACCCAGGTTGGGCCGGTCACCAATCTGCCCCAGTTCGAAAAGGTGCTCGGCTACATCGACGTGGCGAAGGATGAAGGCGCCGAGACGGTGCTCGGCGGAGGGCGGGCCGAGCGCCCGGAGTGCGGCGAGGGATGGTTCGTGGAGCCCACGATCTTCACCGGGGTGCGCAACGACATGCGGATTGCGCAAGAGGAGGTGTTCGGCCCGGTGCTCTCGGTCATCCCCTTCGAGGACGACGACGAGGCGGTGGCCATAGGAAACGACGTCGTCTTCGGCCTCGCGGCCGGAGTGTGGACGGAGAACATACGCCGGGCCATTACGATGTCGGAGCGGCTCCAGGCCGGCACCGTGTGGGTCAACATGTACCGGGCGGTCAGCTACACGATGCCGTTCGGCGGCTACAAGCGCAGCGGTCTCGGCCG
>JAKZYK010000508.1:0-3488 GCA_047514485.1 Gammaproteobacteria bacterium | reverse complement strand
TACCCCCAGGGTTCGCGCTTCGAGCGGTGTCCACCCGAAGTCGAGTCCCCCGTGCAGCGGGGTTGTGGCGCCGGCCGTGATCGTGGCGATACAGGTGAGGACTAGCGCGATGCGCCAAGCGCTCCTGGGGAAGTGCTCGTCGCGCCGGTGGCTGTGTGCGCGTTGCGCTGCGTCGGACGTCATGGTGTCGCTTTTCATTGGTCGCTCCGTCGGACTGTATCAAGTGATTCGGCAATTTGGTTCATCCCCGCGTTGGCTGGGCCACCCCCAACGGGAGTCTGCACGGGCACTGTCCGGCCGGGTTCATCCCCGCTTTGGCGGGGAGTGGGAGGTCGCCAAGGCGGCCGATCTCCGCGAGACCGGGGGATCCCCGTGCTCGGGGCAAATAGCTCTTGCTGCCCGGGTCACCGCTCGCGCCGCCCCGGAGTATCCCTGCACGCGGGCAAAGGGGGCATCCATCGTCGAGCGACGCGGCGACCTTTTGTGCGTTACCACACGATCGCGTCGACATGTCTCAGTGCAGAGTCCGTGGGTCTCGTACTCCTCCTCGCTCGATCGCATGCTTGCCGAGCGTCTCGCCCACGGTGGCCGCGCCGGGGGCGGTCCCGTCTCTGCGTTCGCCGATGTTGCGCCACTCGTCGGTCACGGTCTCGAAGTCGCTGCGCCACGTCGTTTTCGTTCCGTCGGTCTCGCTTTGCGTCACCTGCGCGCGCCACTGCCCGAGCGCCGCCACCTCGAGTTCGGTCCCGTCGACGGCGGTCCATCCGATCAGCGCGTTTCCCTCTGCGCTCCCGATCCTCGCTCGGGTGTCGCCTGCCTCGAGCTCGCGCAGCAGATCCCAGAGCTCGTCGGTGTGGCGCACTCCTTGCGCGGCGAGCCCCGCGACCGCGCTGCGGTAGTGCGCCATGTTTGCCTCGATCCGTTTCCGATCGGAGAGTATCGACGGCGTGCGCCGCACCTCGGCGGTTCGACCGCTCGTCGAGCGTGCGTCGGCGAGCCCCTCCCACAGCGCACGTGCGCGCCGTGCTCGCCATGCGCCGTGGTAGCGCGCCCAGTAGCGCTCGGCCTCGCTGAACCCGCCGCTGATGTACCCCTCTTGGGCCCCTCGGGCGGGGGCGCGTTCGCGCTGCATGATCCGCGACGCGATCAGGGGGTGGCGTGCTGCGGCCCGTGCGAGCGCGTTGCGCGCGGCCTCTTCGTGGCCGGGCGCGCCGAGCCCGTTGATGCACAGCGCGCGGGCAAAGGCCGCTTCGGCGCTTGCGTCGTCGGTTTCTTCGAGCTTCTGGAGCTTTGCCGCGACGTTGTCCCAGCGCCCGAGCGCCACTGCGCAGCGCAGCGCTTCGTAGCGTGCGCCGAACCCGTCTCGGCCGCTTGCCCGCGCGATTCGGTCCCACATCTCGATCGCGGCGTCGCCGAGGCCGGCGCGCTCGTGGTCCCCCGCGTGCTCGAAGCACGCGTACAGGAACGCGTGGTTCTCATGCCCCTGCGCGTCCATCGCGCCTTCGGCCCAGGCGAAGCCTTCGGGCAGCATCGCGAGCCCCCGGCGCACGATCTCGTTGCGTAGCGCCTGGTGTTCGTCGCGGTGTCCCGCGCGCTGGTGACTTGTCGCGAGATCGTCGAGCGCGCCGAGCGCCCACGGGCGCAGCGCCACGCGCCTGCGGTTCAGCACCAGCGCACGCTCCTCCCACCCGGCTTCGGTGCAGCGCTCGGCGCTCGCCTTGAGCGGATCATGCTCCGGGGTCGGCATGCGTGTGCTGCCGTCGTGGTCGGTCCACCCGTGTTGTGTCCGCGCTTCGGGCGCGAGCCGTACCGGCGTTCGCCCCTCGATGTCGGCGTCCTCCCCGTCCTCGCTGTAGTGCGCGTGGACCACCAGGGCGCTTGCGCTGCGCTCGCCTGCCTTGATCGCTTTCGCCAGCGCGTGTTCGCTCGCGTCGATGGTTGCTCCGCGCATCGCCATCGTCGGTGCGAGCCATCGCTTACCCTCGGCTGGCTCGTAGACCTCGATCTCGATCTGCGTGCGGTAGCGCAGCGGTGCGCCCGCTCTGCGTCGTGGCCCCGGGTTCGCGTCGTCGGGCTCGTGCACCCAGCGCACCCAGCGCGTCAGGGGTGCGCCCTCGGCGATTCGCCATTCCTCCCAGTCGATTGGCTCGGCGGCGAGCTCGGCGAGCAGCTCGTAAGCGTCGCCGTCGCACGCGATCTCGCGCTCCATCCATGTCCCTTCGGCGATTCGCGCGCTCGTCCAGCCGCCGGTTTCCTGTGGCTTCGCCTCGCATGTCTCATCGTCGCGTCCGCGCACGCACTCTCCGCACCACTCAAGCCCCGGCGGTGGTGTGGTGTCGAGGGGGTCGCTGCGTGAGGTGTCGAGCAGGTGCTCCACGTGCACCTCGCCCCGCCGGTGCGCGAGCGCGTCGATGCGCCCGTTGTCGACCAGTTCGGCCAGTCCGAGGATTCCGTTGCCGTCGGTCATTGTCTGCTCGGCGATCTGCATCGTGCGCACGATCATCGTTGGTCCGGGCTGTTCGTCGTCGGGTCTGCAGCGCACCGCTGCGCGCACGTGTGTGGCGCTTTGGGTGCGCTCTCGCCACCATGCCCGGCGCAGCGCGTTGCGTGCCCGCTCGATGTGTGCGCCTGCGTGCCAGCGCCGTTCCTCGACGGGCCCTTGCCTTTGCACCGCGTCGTCTTCGCGCAGCGGTTCCTCCACTCCCGTGCGCAACGCCGCGAACGCGTCGGCGAGCCGCCCGTTGATGCGCCACGCCTGCGCCTGTGTCGCGAGCGCCGCGCCGGCGGCCTCGTCGCTCAGCCCGTCGTTGCCCGCCTCGACGAGTTTCTTGAGCAGCTGCTCGAGCCCTGCGTCATACCCGTGTTCGTTGGTCTGCACTGTATGTCTTCCGTGATGTCTTCCGTGCGCCTGCGCGCGTGCGTGTCTTGCTTTGTCGATCTGCCGTTGTCTTGCGTCCATTGACTGCCCGTACCATCGCGGTGTCGCACAGCTCGCCCGGCTCCAGCGGAGTAGTACGGCGATTGGGCGGAATGGGTGCCTCTTCGGCTCACGTTCCCCATCTGTGCCGGAGTATCCCCGCGCGGGGGGGGAGCGTTCACGGGACGCGCGGTCACCATCGATTTGACGGAGTATCCCCGCGCGCGGGGGGGGAGCAGCATGTCTCAATCGGGCTTGGCGTCTTCGCCCGGAGCGGACGGAGTATCCCCGCAAGTTGTATTTCACAGTCTTCCATAGCGCTCTAATACTGTCCCGTTTCTCATTTATAATCATCGTGTTACGATCCAAACCGCTCGTTGCGGATTCTCATGTTGTCCGCAGTATATGCCTACTTACCACCCCCCTGCGCGGGGAGAATGACGGAGAGAACGGAAATGGCCGGACAGCTCACTGCTTTGGCGATCGGCAAGCTCAAGACGCCGGGCAAATACTACGACCACACACATGGATTGTTTCTTCAAGTCTATCCGAGTGGAGCGAAGTGCTGGCA
>JAKZYK010000507.1:0-12914 GCA_047514485.1 Gammaproteobacteria bacterium | reverse complement strand
CCACGGGATCACCATCGACCACGCCTCGACGCAGCGCAAGCGATAGATGCGCTCCTCGAGCCGGTGGGGCTTCACGATGTCCTCATAGTCGTACTCGCCCGGCTTCTCGCACTCTCCGAGCACCTTGACCGTCCATGGGCGCGGCGTGAAGTCTCCCGCGTGGCGCGAGGGGTCGCCCTTGTCCGTCCCGAACTCGTAGAAGTTGTTGTAGCGTGTGATGTCGGAGTACGGGGTCAGCTCCTCATCGACCCGATACGCGCTCTCGACGACGCCCTCGAGCTTCGGCCCCGTGGCGTTCTCGTCGGCCGCGATCGCCCCGGCCGCGCGCGGCCCGAGCAGCGAGAGGCCGCCGCCGAGCATCGCCGCGGTGGCGAGACCCGCGGAGTCGCGCATGAACCGCCGCCGATCACGGAAGATCGACCGCGGCGTGATTTTCGACGGCTGGATGTCGTTTGGACGTTTGATCAGCATGGCACACTCCGCGATTCGAAGATCGTTTCACCGGGAGACCGCCTCCCGGCGCCATCGGTCCCGCCGTTCGGCGCCACGATGGAAGGTACAGTCTGGACGGTGGATTTCACGAAACGTTCACGCGCGGGTTGCAATTGAGGCATATCGATGGTCAATGGACTGAACATGTCCCTCCGGATGCGGCGCACACCCTGGCTACCCCACCCACCTCCGGGCATTTCTGAACATGCGCAGCCACGGGCCATTCTCGCCCCAGGACGGGGGATGCCAGGAATGCTGCACGGCCCGGATGGCGCGTTCCGGGTGCGGCATCATGATCGTCACCCGTCCGTCGGGGGTCGTGACGCCGGCCACGCCGGCCTCGGAGCCGTTCGGATTGGCGGGATAGCGCTCGGCCGGGCTGCCGTCGGACGCGGCGTAGCGCAGGCACACGAGCCGATCGCCGGTCGCGCGCTCGAGCGCATCGCCGTCGAAGACCGCGCGGCCCTCTCCGTGCGCCACCACGGTGGGGAGCTCCGAACCTTCCATCCCATCGAGGAAGAGTGACGAGGAGTCGGCGATCCGGGTCATCAGGAGGCGTGCCTCGAACTGCTCGGAGCGGTTGCGCACGAAGCGGGGCCAGGCGCCCGCGCCTGGGATGAGGTCGCGCAGGCGCTCGAGCATCTGGCATCCGTTGCACACGCCAAGCGTGAACGTATCGTCTCGTCCGAAGAATGCCTCGAGCTCGTCGCGGCAGCGGGGGTTGAACCGGATCGAGTGCGCCCATCCTCCGCCGGCCCCGAGCACGTCGCCGAACGAGAATCCACCGCACGCGGCGAGGCCGGTGAACCCGGCGAGCGACACGCGGCCGCTCGCGAGATCGCTCATGTGCACGTCGAATGCGTCGAAGCCGCCCGCGTCGAACGAGGCGGCCATCTCGACGTGCCCGTTCACCCCCTGCTCGCGGAGCACCGCGACCCGGGGGTGTGCGCTCGCGACGAGCGGGGCGTCGATGTCGGCGTCGGCGCCGAGGTTGGCGTTGGCGTTGAAGTCCGCATTGGCGTCGGCGCCAATGTCGGTGTCGGCGTCGAGGTCGGCACCGCCGTGGGGGTCGGCGCCAGCATCGAGGTCGAACGTCGTTTCGCACCACAGCCCGCGCTCGCTCTCGTCGGCGATGCGCGCGTGCTCCTCGTCCGCGCATTGCGGGTCGTCGCGCAGGCGCTGCATGCGATACGACGTCTCCGACCATATCCGGTGCAGCCCGGTGCGGGATGCCTCGTACAAGATGCGGCTCCCCGCTCTGAACCGCACATGGTCGCCGGGCTCGACTCGCCCGATCCGATGGACGCACTGCACAAGCGCCGGCTCGGAGTCGAAGACCGCGCGCACCGCGGCGAGATCGGCGTCGCGGACTTGCACCACCGCGCCAGGCTCCTCGCAGAAGAGCGCCGCGAGCGGGTCGGGGCCGAGCGGGTCGATGTCGATGTCGAGTCCCGCGCGGCCCGCGAACGCCATCTCGAGCACGCACGCGGCGAGACCACCGTCGGAGCGGTCGTGGTACGCCGCCGCCCACCCTTCGCGCCGCAGGCGCGACAGCGCCCGGAACAGCGCCGGGAGCGCCTCGGTCCGGTCGATGTCGGGCGGGATGGCGCCAATGCGTTCGTGCGAGAGCGCGAGGGTGGAGCCGCCGAGGCGGTTCGCACCGTATCCGAGGTCGACCAGCAGCAGCGACGACTTGCCGATGTCGGTGCGCAGCATCGGCACGAGGCTCAGGCGCGCGTCCTCGACCGGTGCGAATGCGGTGACGATGAGCGACAGCGGCGAGACCACCGCGCGGGTACCCGAGTCGTCGCGCCAAGTGGTGCTCATGGACAGCGAGTCCTTCCCGACCGGTATCGAGATGCCGAGAGCGGGGCAGAGCTCCATCGCCACTGCTTCTACCGCGTCGAAGAGGTTCGCATCCTCGCCCGGCTCTGCGCAGGCGGCCATCCAATTCGCCGACAGCACTACCCGGTCGATGCTTGCCACGTCCGCGGCGGCAATGTTCGTCAGCGCTTCCGCCACCGCCATCCGGGCCGCGGCCCGTGCGTCGAGCAGCGCAAGCGGGGTGCGCTCGCCCATCGCCATCGCCTCCCCGGTGCAGGCGTGGAAGCCGCTCAACGTGACCGCGCAGTCGGCCACCGGCACCTGCCAGGGGCCCACCATCTGATCGCGGGCGACGAGTCCGCCGACGGTGCGATCGCCGATGGTGACGAGGAACGACTTGTCCGCCACCGCCGGCACGCGCAGCACCCGCTCCAGAGCCGCGCCGATCTCGATCCCCCGCGTGTCGAGCTCTCCTCTCACGGGCGGCGCCCGAAAGGCGTTGCGGTGCATGCGCGGGAGGTCGCCGAGCAGGACGGACATCGGCATCGAGACCGGGGTGGAATCGAGCTCGGCGTCGTGCACCTCGAAGAGCCGGCTCCGCGTCGCCTCCCCGACCTCCGCCCACCGGCAGCGTTCGCGCTCGCAAAGTGCGGCGAAGTCGGCGACCCGGCCGGGGGCGATCGCGAGGACGTAGCGCTCCTGGGATTCGTTGCACCAGATCTCGAGCGGCGACATCGTGGGGTCGTCGCAGGGAATGGCGCGCAGCTCGATCCGTCCACCCAGCCCGGCGCCGTCGACGAGCTCGGGCAGCGCGTTGGACAGCCCTCCGGCGCCGACGTCGTGGATGGAGAGAATCGGATTGTTCGCGCCGAGCTGCCAGCAGCGGTCGATGACCTCCTGACAGCGGCGCTGCATCTCGGGGTTCTCGCGCTGCACGGACGCGAAGTCGAGCGCCTCCTCGCCGGCCCCCGACGCAGTCGAGGACGCGGCTCCACCGCCGAGGCCGACGAGCATCGCCGGTCCGCCGAGCACGACGAGGCGGGCGCCCGGCGCAATGCCGAACTTGTGGACCTGATCCGCGCGAATGTTGCCGACCCCGCCCGCGATCATGATGGGCTTGTGGTAGCCGTATACGCGCGCGCCGCCGCTCTCCCGCGCATCGTCGTCCTTCCCGATGCCGGCCTCACTTCCGGCCCCGCCGCTCTCCGTGACGGCGTCGTTCCCTCCGCTGGCGCCACTCCTTGCGGCGGCGCTGTTGTCCGCCTCGCTGCCGCGCGTCTTGACGCCGAGCTCACGCGCCGCGCCGATCCTTGCGGTGCCGATCTCGAGGGTGCGGAAATATCCCCCGAGGGCAGGGCGTCCGAACTCGTTGTTGAACGCGGCGGCACCGATCGGGCCTTCGAGCATGATCTCGAGCGCGGAGGCGATGCGCGACGGCCTGCCGTGGTCACGCTCCCACGGCTGGACGAAGCCCGGGATGCGCAGGTTCGAGACCGAGAACCCGGTAACGCCTGCCTTGCTGCGGGCGCCGCGGCCGGTCGCCGCCTCGTCGCGGATCTCGCCGCCGGAGCCGGTGGCGGCGCCCGGGAACGGGGAGATCGCGGTGGGGTGGTTGTGCGTCTCCACCTTCATCAAGATCTCGACTCGCCCCGCCTCGGCCGAGTACCGCCGCGTGCGCGGGTCCGGGACGAACCAGCTCGCCTCGTGCCCGCGCATGACGGCCGCGTTGTCGCGGTACGCGGACAGCACCTCGCCCGGGTGGTGCGCCTGCGTGTGGCGGATCATCTCGAACAACGACCGCTCATGCTCGACGCCGTCGATGGTCCACGATGCGTTGAAGATCTTGTGGCGGCAATGTTCGGAGTTCACCTGCGCGAACATCATCAGCTCGATGTCGGTCGGGTCTCGGCCGAGCTCGCCGAACCGGGTGCGGAGGTAGTCGAGCTCCCCGGAACTCAACGCGAGGCCGAGGGATGCGTTCGCGTCATCCAGGGCTCCGCGCGCGTCTGCGCCGAGCGCGATCGTCGAGTGGGAGGGGGGCATTCCGTCGAGGAAGATCGCCTCCATGCCGGCGCCCGAGCCGGATGCGTCCGGGAGAAATGCGCCCGGAAGATATGCGCACTGCGTCATGCGGTCGTGGAGCAGGCCGGATTCGGCGAGCGTTCTCGAGGTCCCGCACGGGTCTTCGCCGGTGTGCGCGATCGACCACGCGACGCCGCGCTCGATACGCGCCACGCCTTCGAGGCCGCAGTGACGGGCGATGTCGGTGGCTTTGCTCGACCACGGCGAGATCGTTCCCGGACGAGGCGCCACGACGATCGCGCCGTCGAGCACCGCATGCACGCGATCGCGCCCGGCGTACGAGGCATCGAGGAGCTGCTCGAGCCGTTCGACGATCCAGGCCGCGGTGTCCCCCCCGGTGCGAACGAAGTAGAGCCAGCGCGCGTCGAGATCGGTGACCGAAGGCTCGTTCGCGCACGCGCTCTCCACGAGGCGTTCGCGGCGGAAAGCCGGCAAAGCACGCCTTCCCTGCAACAGCAGGATGGTGGTGACGGGAGGGGCCGGAGCGTCCATCTGGCGCGCGCGATGATACTCGAACTGCGCCATACCGGCGGCGTGGCGGTCGAGCCCGGCCGCTGGGAGGCCGGATTCGGCGTGGTAGCATCCGGGCAACGGCAGGGAGATCGAGCGATGACCGACGACAAGATCGTGAAGGACGCAGCGCGGGATCCCGAAGACGAAACCACGGGACCGGTGCGCAGCCGCGTTCGGGCCGCTGCGAAGAAGGCCACGCAGAAGGTCGTAAAGAAAGCAGGACAGAAGACGACGATCGGGAAGACGACGACAACCGCCAGGAAGACGGCGAAGAAAGTCGCAAAGACGGCGACGAAGACGGCGACGAAGACCGAGAAGGTTGCGCCCGCCAAGGCCGCTGCGCCCACGCCCAAGACCACTCCCGCCAAGGCCGCTGCTGCCAAGTCCAAGGCGGTCTCCGCCAGGGCCGATGCGGCCGCGCCGAAAGCTACTGCCGCCAAGACCGCGGCGGCCGCACCCAGAATCGGCTCCGCTTCGGGGGCTGCCGCACCCGGCGTCACGGCCGCTTCGCAGAGTGTCGTGAGTACATCCGACGCACCCGCGGCTTCGCCCCATGAGACCGGACTATCGATTGAAGCGCCGCGGCCTCCTGCGCCGATACATCCCGGCGCTTCCATGGACGCGATGCATGAGCATGTCGGTGGTCTCGGGAGCTTGCTGGCGTTGTGGGGGCCATTGATTATCGTCGGGTTCCTCGTGCTTGTGTTCCGCGGGGGAGAGGAGCGCGGGAACACGGTAGCGGCCGGCCCCGATGCCCTGACTCAAGCGGCAGCGGGCACACCGGCCGAAACGGTGCGCGCGCCGCAAGGCGGCGGCGCGATTGAGCCGGCCTTCGGATCTCGGTCCTGGGAACGCGCGTCCGGCCCCCCCGGCGTTGCGCGCGAGGTCGCGGGGACATTCGACGGCGCCGGCAACGCCGGCGGATTCGCCATGCGGACCTCCATCGCGGGCGCGCCGGCCTTCGCGGGTCGCGGACCCGATGCGGCGATGCCGGCAGGTTCACCGGGAAGAAGCTATCCGTCGCCGCCGGGTCCCTATCGCGATCCGCGGTACCGTGGGCTGCCGACCGGTGAAGGCTGGCCGGCTGCCGGCGCCAGCGAATGGAGTCGGCCGGCCGAGGGCCGGGACGGGTCAGGGTACGAGGACGGCGGAGATGCGCCAGTGCAGTGGGTGCGTTGCGCGCCGCCGTACTACTGGTGCCCGGCTCCGAGCAGTCCCGCCTGGTAGGGACCCGCCAGTCGCCGGGCATCCTCGGAACGGCCGCCGGGCGTCGATTGAACGCATCTGGGCTGCCGCGCATCGGGGGCGCGGCGGTGCAAGTACCTATCGCTCGAGAGCGAGCCTCTCGGCTGCGCCCACGTACGCGGCGGGGGTGAGATTGAGAAGCACGTCTTTCTCCTCCCGCGGTATCGCGAGCGATTCGATGAAGCGCACGAGCGTGCCGTGATCGACGGCGCGCCCGCGCGTCAGCTCCTTGAGGCGCTCGTAGGAGTTCTCGATCCCGTGTCGCCGCATGACGGTCTGGATCGGCTCGGCGAGCAGCTCCCAGGCATCGGCGAGATCCCGCGCGAGCGCCGCTTCGTCGAGGACGAGCTTGCCGATGCCGTTCAGGCACGAGTCGTACGCGATCAACGAATGCGCGAGGCCGACTCCGAGGTTGCGCTGTGCCGTCGAATCGCTCAGATCGCGCTGCAGGCGCGATATCGGGAGCTTCGCGGCCAAGTGTTCCAGAATCGCGTTCGCGACCCCGACGTTGCCTTCCGCGTTCTCGAAGTCGATGGGATTGACCTTGTGCGGCATCGTCGATGAGCCCACCTCGCCGGCCACCAGCCGCTGGCGGAAGTACCCGAGCGAGATGTAGGTCCACATGTCGCGGCACAGATCGAGAATGACCCGGTTGAACCGCGCGAGGGCGTGGAAGAGCTCCGCCATGGAGTCGTGGGGTTCGATCTGGGTCGTGTGCGAATTCCAGACGAGGCCGAGCCCTTCCACGAACTCCCGGGAAATGCGATGCCAGTCGACCTCGGGGCAGGCGGCGAGGTGCGCGCTGTAGTTTCCGACCGCGCCATTGAGCTTGCCCATGACGGGTGCGGCGGCGACCGCTTCGAGCTGGCGTTCGAGGCGGGCGGCGAAGACCGACATCTCCTTGCCGGCGGTGGTGGGAGAGGCCGGCTGGCCGTGCGTGCGCGAGAGCATCGCGACGCCCGCGTGCGCGTGTGCGAGCCCACGCACCGCCTCGACGATCTCCCGCATCGCCGGGAGCAGCACCTGTGCACGCGCGTCCGAGAGCATCATCGCGTACGCGAGGTTGTTGATGTCCTCCGACGTGCATGCGAAGTGGACGATCTCTCGCGCGCAGGACAGCTCGGCGGAGGTCGCAATCCGTTCCCGGATGAAGTACTCGATCGCCTTGACGTCGTGGTTGGTCTCGCGCTCGATCGCCTTGACCCGCCGGGCGTCGTCGAGCGAGAAGCCGCACACGATGTCGTCGAGGAATCCCCCTGCTTCCTCGCTCAACGGTGGGAGGGCATCGAACTCCGCCCGCGCCGCGAGCGCCTGCAGCCAGCGCACCTCCACCGCCACCCGGTATCGAATGAGGCCGTACTCGCTCACGATCTCCCGCAGCGCAGCGGCCTTGGAGCCGTATCGCCCGTCGACGGGCGAGATCGCGGTCAGCGGGGACAGCTCCATCGTCGTCCCGGCGTCACCCGTGCTTCGGGTGCTTCGCGTCGTACGCGGCTTTCTGCGCGGGAGCGGCTTCCCATTGGTGCCTGGACTTCCACTCCGAATAGGGCATTGCGTAGATGATCTCGCGCGCATCCTCGTAGCTCATCTCCATGCCCCGATCTTCAGCCGCGGCGCGATACCACTTGGAGAGGCAGTTGCGGCAAAACCCGGCGAGGTTCATCAGGTCGATGTTCTGCACCTCGGTGTGCTCGCGCAGGTGGTCGACCAGGCGCCGGAACGCCGCGGCCTCAAGCTCGGTTCGTGTCTGCTCGTTCATTCATGTGCCTCCTGCGTCAGTTTTATGAAGAAATACATCGACGAAATTCAATGTATTAAAAGATGAATATCATGTAAAAGATGATGATATTCCCAGGTCGGAACAGAATTTCTCAGAGCTCACCTGCTTCATTCAAAGCCATGGGGGCGCCGCGTCGCGATGCCCCCCGGCCCGGGTGCGTCATCGCGTCGAGTCAGGCCGCGAGTTGCCGGACCACGTAGTGCAGGATGCCGCCGTTCTCGTAGTACTCCCACTCCTTCGGGGTGTCGATGCGCACGCGGGCGTCGAACTGCGTTCGGCTCCCGTCCGGCGACGTCGCCGTCACGGCCACGGCCTTCGCTCCCTTGACCAGTCCTTCGATGTCGAACACGTGCTCCGGTGTGAGTCCGAGGGACTCGGCGTCCTGGCCGTCCTCGAACACCAGCGGCAGCACGCCCATGCCCACGAGGTTGGAGCGGTGGATCCGCTCGAAGCTCTCCGCGATGACCGCCGCGACCCCGAGCAGCAGCGTGCCCTTCGCGGCCCAGTCCCGTGAGGAGCCGGTGCCGTACTCCGCGCCCCCGATCACGACGAGCGGCACGCCTTCGTCCTTGTAGCGCATCGCGGCGTCGTAGATGGCCATCAGATCGCCGGAAGGCTGATGGATCGTCCACCCACCCTCGGTGCCCGGCGCGGCCTTGTTCCGGAGCCGGATGTTGGCGAACGTTCCGCGCATCATGATCTCGTGGTTGCCGCGCCGCGAGCCGTAGGAGTTGAACTCGCGGGGCGGGATCTGGTGGCCCTGCAGGAAGCGGCCGGCGGGGCTGTCCGCCTTGATGGCGCCGGCCGGCGAGATGTGGTCGGTGGTGATGCTGTCGCCGAGCAGGGCGAGCAAGCGCCCGCCGTGGATGGCGGGGATGCCGCGCGGGGTCATCGACATGCCGTCGAAGTAGGGCGGGTTCTGAACGTAGGTGGACGTGGAGTCCCAGCGGAAGCGATCCGCCGCCGGGACGTCCATGCCCTGCCACCGCTCGTCGCCCTCGAATACGTTGTCGTAGCTCCCACGAAACATGTCCGAGGAGATCGATGCCGCGATCGTCTCCTGGATCTCGCGGCTCGACGGCCAGATGTCGCGCAGGTACACCGGCGCACCGTCCGCGTCCTCGCCGAGCGGCTCTTCGTTGAAATCGACGTCGCTGCGCCCTGCGATGGCATAGGCGACCACGAGCGGCGGAGAGGCGAGGAAATTCATCCGGACCTCGGCGTGAATCCGCCCTTCGAAGTTCCGGTTCCCGGACAGGGCGGCGCTGACGATGAGATCGCCGTCGCGGATCGCGGCGCTGACCTCCTCGGGCAGGGGGCCGGAGTTGCCGATGCAGGTCGTGCACCCGAAGCCGACGATGTGGAAGCCGAGACCTTCGAGCTCGTCGAGCAGCCCCGCCTTTCCGAGGTAGTCCTTGACCACCTTCGAGCCGGGGGCGAGGCTCGTCTTCACCCACGGCTTGACGGCCAGACCGCGGGCGCGGGCGTTGCGCGCGAGCAGGCCGGCCCCGACCATCACCGCCGGGTTCGAGGTGTTGGTGCACGAGGTGATCGCGGCGATCACGACGGCACCGTCACGCAACTCGTAGCTCGCGCCGTCTTTCTCCACCGTGACGCTTCCGCCGGCGCCGCCCCCTCGCTCGCTCTGCATCGCCTCGATATGGCCTGTGACGACGGTCTTCGCATCGCGGAGCGTGATCCGGTCCTGGGGACGCTTCGGTCCGGAGATGCAGGGGTCGACCGTGCTCATGTCGAGCGCGAGGGTGTCGGAGTACTCCGCCCCGCGGGCACCGGGCTCACGGAACAAGCCCTGCACGCGCGCGTACGCCTCGACCAGCGCGATCTGGGAATCAGCGCGGCCCGAGAGGCGCAGGTACGCGAGACTCTCCGTGTCGATGGGGAAGATGCCGCAGGTCGCGCCGTACTCCGGCGCCATGTTCGCAATCGTGGTGCGGTCGGCGAGCGGCAGATGGTCGAGGCCGTCGCCGAAGAACTCGACGAACTTGCCGACCACGCCCTTCGCGCGCAGCATCTCCACCACGGTGAGCACCAGATCGGTCGCGGTAGCGCCCTCGGGGAGCCTTCCCGTGAGCTCGAACCCTACGACCTGGGGGATGAGCATCGAGATCGGCTGGCCGAGCATTGCCGCCTCCGCCTCGATCCCGCCGACCCCCCAGCCGAGCACCCCGAGCCCGTTGACCATGGTGGTATGCGAGTCGGTGCCGACCACCGTGTCCGGGTACGCGCGGGTCGCACCGGCGTGCTCGCGCGCGAAGACGACGCGCGCGAGATACTCCAGGTTGATCTGATGGACGATGCCGGCGCCAGGGGGCACGACCTTGAAGTCCCGGAACGCCTTCTGCCCCCAGCGCAGGAACGCGTACCGCTCCCTGTTGCGCTCGAACTCGATCTCGGCGTTGCGCAAGAGCGCGTCATGGGTTCCGAACCGATCGACCTGCAACGAGTGGTCGATCACGAGCTCCACCGGCGAGAGCGGGTTGATCTTCGCCGGGTCGCCTCCAAGCGCGCGCATCGCGTCGCGCATCGCGGCGAGATCGACCACCGCCGGCACCCCCGTGAAGTCCTGGAGCAGCACCCTGGAGGGAGTGAACGCGATCTCGACCGAGGGCTCGGCCCCCGCGTCCCACCCCGCCAGCGCCTCGATGTCGCTCGCGGTGACATTGGCCCGGTCTTCGTGGCGGAGCAGGTTCTCGAGGAGGATCTTCAGAGAGAACGGCAGGCGGCTCAGGTCGAACCGGTCCGCGAGGCGGTCGAGCCTGAAGATCTCGTACTCCACGCCGCCGACTTGGAGGGTCGAACGTGTGTTGAATGAGTCGGCCATGCCCAGGCTCCTCCACGCAGTAGCGGTCTGATGCTGTGATGCAGCATTATCTTCGAATGCTACATGCGATGGTAGGCGCGGCCGCCGGTATTCGCGGCCACTCCACCTCGGACGGCAGGACACGTACGACGCGGCCAGTCGACGGCAGAGCGCACGGGCGCCAGCCACCCACAAATGGTTCCGAAAGATCAGGCCGCTATTTCGCGCGGATGTGATCCGTTGGAACCGCTCGACGTACAATCGCAGGTTGCCGGCTCGCCGAGACGAGGCTGTGCCGCTCGATGGCGCAGCCCATGGTCGGTGCGAGGGTCAAGGTTCGACGGCAAGCACACTTCACAATCAGGAGAGGCAGGTGAACATGAGAATCAACAAGTTGGCAGCGACGACGATCGCTTTCGGCGTCTTGGCGATGGCCGGTCCGGCCGGCGCCGGCGAAACCACCGGTTTGACGGACACGATCATCAAGGTTGGCGTCATGGGGCCGTTCACGGGCAATGCGTCGAGCTACAGCAAGACGCAGATCGGGCTGATGGCCTATTTCCAGCACATCAACGATCAAGGCGGAATCCATGGACGCACGTTCGAGATGATTCCCGAAGACACTGCCTGCGCTCCGGCCAAGGGCATTGCCGCCGCCAAGAAGCTGATCCATCAGGACGAGGTTTTCTATCTGCACGGCAACTCTTGCAGCGCCGTCGCCATGGCCGTCAAGCCGACCGTGGAGCCCACGGGAACCCCGTGGATCATCGCGCATGCGGTCAACCCCAAGATCTCGATGCCGGTGACCGAGCACCGGAACATCTTCCACGGTGTCCCCGCCGGCCCGGCCTACGGCTCCACGATGGGCGAGTTCGTCATGAGCAGGCCCGGCACCCAGCGCGTCGCGATTGTCGCCCATACCAACGACTGGGCGAAGTCGTACTGCGACCCCGCCGTCCAGGTCATCAAGGACGCCGGCGGCGAGATCATCGAGGAACTCGCCCTCGAACGCGGGCAGACCGATGCCACCGCCCAGGTGCTGAAGCTGAAGCAGGCGAATCCCGACTTCATACTGGGATGCCTGTACGAAGCCGAGACGGTGATCTTCCTGCGCGACGCCAAGAAGTACGGCGTCAAGGTTCCGGTCATGGGAACCGCGGGGACGGACCTGGAGAACACCCTGGAGCGGCTCGGCGATCCGGACGCGGTCAAGGATTACTTCGTGCTGCATGCGTTCGTCGACAAGGTCAATGGGCCGAAGATGCAGCAGTGGAACGACATCATTCTGAAGTACAACCCCGACGAGACGATCACGGGGTTCAGCGCGGTCTCGATGGCCAGTGGCGTGGCCGCCGTAAAGGCGCTCGAAGCGGTGGGCCGCGACCTGACGCGTTCGAAGTTCATCGCCGAGCTCGAGAAGATCAGCGGTCTGGAGACGGGCATCCTGGCGTGCGACATCACCTGGACGCCGACCGATCGCCACGGCTGCAAGAAGTCCGCGGTGGCCGGTTTCGTCGATGGAACGCCGACGGTGCTGTCGTCCTGGGGCAAGCCCTGGTGAGCTGACGGGTTCTGAAGCCACACGGGCCGTTCCACTCCCCGGCAGCACTGCCTCGGGACATGGAACGGCCCGTACTACATGCGTTGCAGATGATCCGTTAGAGGATGTTCTTCCTTCAACTCACCCTCAGTGGGCTCATGCAGGGCGCGATCTACGCACTGATCGCGCTTTCGCTGACCGTGGTCTACCGGGCGACGACCATCGTCAACTTCGGGCACGGCGACTTCGTCATGGCCGGCGCCTTCGTGGTCTACGTCCTGGTGGTCTACCTCGGCATGCCCTATGTGCCGGCCTCCGTTCTGGCCGTCGCGATCCTCTTTCTCCTCGGCGTGGCCATCAGTCGTGGCTTCATCGACCCCATCAAGGCGGGTCCGCACATCGGCTTCGCCATGATGAGCATCTCGCTCGGCTACGTGCTCAGGGGCGGCGCGCGCACGCTGTGGGGGCGTGAAGTATTTCCCATGCCCCAGGTCTTCGACATGGAGCCCATCTTCATCGACGAGCTGGTGGTCACCGGCGACGTCCTGTTCATCTCCGCCATCGTGGCGGTCCTGCTGGTGGTGTTCTTCCTGGTGTTCTACCGCACGACGATCGGC
>JAKZYK010000506.1:0-3473 GCA_047514485.1 Gammaproteobacteria bacterium | reverse complement strand
TCCTTCGTCCGAGTCGAGGCGATAGTATAGGATTCGCGTCGGCACTGGATTCGCTGACCGTGGCGACGCAGCCCTCGGCACGAGCACCAAGGAGAAGGACATGGAGCCGTTTCTCGCATACCGCATTCACAAGGACGACGGGAAGAGCGGAGGGCGCCTGGAGCGCATCACCCTCGACGATCTCAACGAGGGCGACGTCGTCATCCGCGCCGCGTGGTCCGGCATCAACTACAAGGACGCGCTGGCTGCCACCGGAGCGGGGCGTATCGTGCGCCGGTTCCCGATGGTCGGCGGGATCGACGTGGCCGGCGTCGTGCACGCCTCCAATGACCCCCGGTACTCCGAGGGCGATCCGGTGGTGATCACCGGCTTCGGTCTGAGCGAGGACTTCGACGGCGGCTACTCCGAGTACGTGCGCGCGTCGGGGGACTGGCTGATCCCGCTCCCCAGCGCAATGTCGCTCCGCGACAGCATGGCGATCGGCACCGCGGGATTCACCGCCGCGCTCGCCGTCGATCGGATGGAGCTCAACGGCCAGAGTCCGGACCAGGGTCCGGTGCTCGTCAACGGTGCTACCGGCGGCGTCGGGAGCTTCGCCATCGACATGCTCGGCGGGCTCGGCTATGAAGTGACCGCGTTCACCGGAAAGCGCGATCAGGACGAGTACCTGCGCGCGCTCGGCGCGAGCGCCATTCTCTATCGCGACGAGGTGGAGTTGGGCACGCGGCCTCTGGAGAGAGCGCTATGGGCAGGTGCCGTCGACAACGTCGGCGGCGACCAGCTCGCCTGGCTGACCCGCACCATGCAGCCGGAGGCCAACATCGCGTCCATCGGGCTCGCGGGCGGATTCAAGCTCGAGACCACCGTGATGCCGTTCATCCTGCGGGGGGTGAACCTTCTCGGCATCAACAGCGTCTACGTCGGGCGAGACCGGCGCGAACGGGTGTGGCAGCGTCTCGCATCCGACTTGAAGCCGCGCTGCCTCGATCGGATCGTGACGTCGGAGGTCGCGCTCTCCGACCTGCCCTCCGCGTTCGACGGCTACATGGAGGGCGCGGTCACAGGGCGTGCGGTGGTGCGCATCGCCGGCTGAGCTTCAGCCGGTGGCTCTTGCCCGGCTCCCGACAGCGCTTGCCTTTGCCTCCTCGAAGTGGCGGATTGCGCGTTCGAACTTGTCGCGGCAGCCTGTATTGCAGAACCCGACTACTTGGTCGTCATACTCGGTCAGCGAGTCCGCTTGGACCGGCTTGCCCGACCAGGGGCAGGCCTCATTGATGCAGTCGGCAATGTCGAAAGCAGGCATCGTGCCTCCCGTAGATTCGTGATCGCACTCGAAATCGTCCCGTGACGATGGAACGGGCTGGACTCGTTCGGGGCCTCGACGATGCGTTCAGCGTGCGGCGTGGGACGCATGCCGCGTCGATGGAGGAGAGCGGTTCGGTCAGTTCGAGACGCCCTGCTGCGCCTTGTGCTCTATGTCGACGAGCGCGAGAACGACCGCGATCATGTTGTTGTAGTTCCCAGCGAGCCGGCCCGAGACGCGGTACTTTCCGTTGACGATGACCGTCGGGGTTCCCTGGATCCCATAGCGCTGCTGCATCACGATGGATTTGCGGACCATGGACTCGACCGCGAACGAATCGAAGGTCTTGTCGAACTCGGTCCGGTCGACGCCGTGCCGCTCGAAGAACGCGCCGAGCGCTTCCTTGTGATCGGTGGGTTTCCGGTGCTCGTGGATCTCCTCGAACAGCGCGCGGTGCGTCGTCGCGGTGACTCCGAGAAGCTGGGATGCGTAGTACGCACGGGCGTGGGCGGCCCAGTTCTCGCGGAAGACCGCCGGCAGCCGGCGCATCTCGACGTACTCGGGCTTGATCTGATCGAATGCCTCTAGCGACGGAAGAAAACGATAGCAGTGGATACAGCCGTACCAGAATACGTCGACGACCTCGATCCGGTCGCCGGTCTCGGTCAATTGGGGAGGTTGCAGGACTTCGTACTTGCCCTCGATGTCGAACCCTGTGGATTGGGCGGCGGCGTGAGACGCGGCGGCAACCCATACGATTGCGACGAGACAGCACAACCATCGGTTCATCATCGATGTCTCCGGTTCGGAATTGGCTGGCCCGCGGAAAGAATCAGGCGGGGAGAAAGGTAAGACCCACCGGCGGAGAAAAGTTCTCCCGCTTGCGCTCCGGAGCTCAGTACAGCCCCGCGATGTACTCGCTGACCGCCTTCGTCTCTCTGGGAGTGAGATAGCGCACGGCGTCGGCCATCATTTCGTTTGGGTCGTTCGCCCGATTCCCGACGCGCCAGGCCTCGAGCTGCATCGCGGTGTAGGTCGCGTGCTGGCCGGCCAAGCGTGGGAATCCCGCCAGGCCGTTGCCGGCGCCTCTGGGGCCGTGACACGCGATGCACGCCGGGACACCCGACTGCATGTTGCCGCCGCGGTAGATGCGCTCCCCGAGCACGTGCAGCTCCTCGCTCGTGAACCCGCCGGAGCCCGACTGGACCGAGTAGTACGCCGCGATGTTCTCGATGTCCTCATCGGACAGCCCGGCGATCATCGGCGCCATCAACGCGTTGCTGCGCGTCACGCCCGCCTTGAAGTCATGGATCTGCTTCGCGGTGTACTTGGCGTGCTGGCCAGCGAGCTTCGGCCACTCGGGATTGATGCTGTTGCCGGCCGGTCCGTGACAGCTCGCACAGATCGCGGCCTTTGCCTCGCCGGCGGCCGGATCACCGGCGAATACGTTGAACGAGGCTACTGCGCACAGCAGGACCGTGGTCAGACATTGCTTCAAAGCCGGATCCTCCGGATGATTCCGTGAAACGGTTCGCCGCAGGCGAACGTGAGGCGGGGCTGCGAGACAAAGCGCGCTTATAGCAACGCACGAAAACGCGGTCAACTCGATCCCCGGGCGGCTTGGGCCGGTAGTGGCTCGGCTTGCCGGATACGCGCTCCTGCGCAGCGGGCCGCCTGCGCAATCACGGTGTCTCGATGGCGCGCCGGGACTCGCCACGTTCATACTGCACCACTCCCTGGTTCGAATGAAATCCTGGGGTTTGCGCACCGGAGCCTTCGCACCGATGTTCGACTACCGTCAGGCCCATTTCCTCACCAGCGTCGCGAGCATCCGCTCCCTTCCGGCCGACGACGGCCGCGAGGTGGCGTTCGCGGGGCGGTCCAACGCCGGGAAATCGAGCGCTATCAACGCGCTCACCGGCCGGCGTCACCTCGCCCGCACCAGTCGGACCCCCGGCCGGACCCGGCTCATCAATTTCTTCGAGCTCGACGAACGACGCCGGCTCGTGGACCTGCCGGGCTACGGCTACGCCAAGGTGCCCCGCTCGATGAGCCGGGAGTGGGGCGCTCTCGTCGGAAAATACCTGGAGTCGCGTGAATCGCTGGCCGGGGTGGTGGTGTTGATGGATATCCGCCACCCCCTCACTGAGCTCGATGCAACCCTGCTCGA
>JAKZYK010000505.1:0-3103 GCA_047514485.1 Gammaproteobacteria bacterium | reverse complement strand
AAGAGCATCGCGCTCGGCTTCGTGCCGGTGGAGATGATCGCTGCCGGCGCGGAGTTCACGGTTGAGATCCTCGGTGAACGACGCGCCGCGAGGCTCGTTCGCGAGCCGGTGCTCGACCCGCGGGGCGAACGCATGCGGGGCTGATTTTGTGCAAATTGGATGAAAGATTCGTGCGTTGATGGGATACACTGAAGCTGATAGTTACTCAGCTCTGTTTCGAAAGCTCTGAAGTGCTCGAATCCTCTGAAGTGCTCGAATCCTCTGAAGTGCTCGATCCCCCTGAAACGGGCCGCCGGCCGTGAGCGGCTCGATCGCGTTCACCCAGGACATGCTGGCGGTACTCCTCGTCCTGGGGCTCACGATCTATCTGTTCGCGTCCGAGATCGTCCGGGTCGACGTCGCCGCGATAGTCATCATGCTGCTGGTCGGGGCCACCGGCGTCGTTCCTGCCGCCCACGTTTTCGACGGCTTCGCGAGCAACGCGGTGATGTCGATCATCGCGGTGATGATCATGGGGGCGGGGCTGGACCGCACCGGGATCATGACCCAGCTCGCCGGTTATATCCTGCGTGTGGGCGGGAATACCGAGCGGCGGATTATCCCCATCATCTCGGGCACGGTCGGGGTCATATCGAGCTTCATGCAGAACATCGGGGCGGCGGCGCTGTTTCTGCCGGTCGTGAGCCGGATCTCGGCGCGAACCGGTATCCCCCTCTCGCGCCTGCTGATGCCGATGGGCTTCTGCGCGATCCTCGGGGGCACGATGACGATGATCGGCTCGAGCCCGCTCATTCTTCTGAACGACCTGCTCCTGAACGCGAACGAGGCGTTGCCGGACGGCGTGGCCCCGATGCGGACCTTTCACCTGTTCGCCGTCACTCCCATCGGAATTGTGATGCTCACCGCCGGCATCGCCTACTTCGTCGTCCTCGGATCCCGGCTGCTGCCGGTGATGGATGACAACACCGCCGATACCTCCACTACCGCGCAGTACTTCGAAGAGCTCTATGGCCTGAAGGGCGACATCTTCGAGGCCGCCGTTCCCGCCAACAGCCCTCTGGTCGGCCAGTCGATCGGCGATGCGGAAGCGATTCCGGACGCCCCGTTCGTACTGGGGATGCGGGTGGGTCGCGACATCGCGCTCGAGCCCCCGATTGACGAGCCGATCCCTGCCGGCGCCACGTTCGCGCTCATGGGGAGCCAGGAGCAGGTGCGGCGCTTCGCGCGCACGACCGGTCTCAGCGTGGCGCGCGACATGCAAGCGTTCGTCGAGGTGCTCAATCCGACGCGGGCCGGGGTGTCGGAGGTCGTCATTCCACCCGCGTCCAACGTGGCGGGGCGCACCATCCGCGACGTGGCGATGCGCAGGCGATACGGCGCCCACGTGCTCGCGATCTACCGCCAGGAGGAGGTCATCCGCCACGACCTCTCCGACACCGAGCTTCAGGTGGGCGACACGCTGGTGCTGCACAGCTTCTGGGACGATCTGCATCGCCTCGTCCAGGATCGTTCGTTCGTGGTGGTGACGAACTATCCCTACGAGGTCACCCGCCCGCACCGCGTATACCACGCGCTGGTGTTCTTTCTGCTCGCCATCGGGCTGACGCTGTTCACCGATCTGCGCTTGGCGCTCGCACTGCTCACCGGCGCGATGGGCATGATCCTGAGCGGCGTCATCACCATCGACGAAGCATACCGATCGGTCGGCTGGCAGAGCGTGTTCCTACTCGCGGGTCTGCTTCCGCTGGGGCTCGCGGTCGAGACCACGGGCACGGCGGCGTGGATCGCGCAGGAGACCCTCCGGTTGCTCGGGGACGTGCCGCTCTGGGTGCTGCAGAGCGCCTTGGCGGTGCTCACCACGGTGTTCACCCTGCTGATGTCGAACGTGGGGGCGACGGTGCTGCTGGTGCCGCTCGCGATCAACATCGCACACGGCGCGGGAGCGAACCCCGCCGTGTTCGCCCTCACGGTGGCATTGGCGGCGTCGAACTCCTTCCTGATCCCCACGCACCAGGTCAATGCGCTGATCATGGGGCCGGGCGGGTACCGGGTCGTGGACTTCATGCGCGCGGGCGGCATCATGACCATTCTGTTCCTGGTGATCCTCATCCCGATGGTCAATCTGGTCTTCTGATGGGCGCTGGCGCACCGGCCGGCGCGGACACGGGTCGCCCAATGCGGGCTAACGAGTATTGGTGGGCTTGCGGCTGCTCCGGCGGTCGAAGTGGCGGAACACGTATTCGATCTGGCGGCGCAATGTCTTGTTGTAGCTCTTGTTGAGCGGCGAGTCCGGGAGGTACGCCCACTCGTCGGTGTGTGCGGCCAGCGCCTCCGCGAATGCCCAGCGATAACGAAAATGCGCTCCGGCAAGCTCCTCGAGCGCTTCTATCTGACGGGGACTCAATCGCCCTTCTTCGATGCGGAAGATCTGGGCATCATCGATGCGGAAGTCGCCAACCTCGGAGAGCACCAGCGCGCGCCGCTCGGCAGCGGGCGGTGCGTCGCTCCGTTCGCGCAACGCGTCGAGGAACGCGGCCGCGCCGACGAATTCGCGATCCTTCAGCGCTGCGAGCTCCTCGGTGACGACGGTGTGCTCACCGAGACGGTTGATTACCTCGAGCGACATCGAGAAGCGCTTCTCGCGGTAGACCGGTTGGTCGAAGACGTTCTGCACGAAGAACAGTGTGGTGAAGCACACCAGCGCCGCGATAAGCGGCGTGGTGAGCCATCCGAGTCCGATGTTGCGCACCAGCCGCCAGTCGATGTCGCGCCCGCCGCGCATCAGGCCGAGTCCGACGACTGCGCCGACGATCGCCTGTGAGCTCGAGACCGGCACGAGCGGGATGGTCGGCAGACCATACGCGGCGAGCAGGCGCTCGAGGTCCTCGGAGGCGAATGCGAACAATACGATGGAGTGCGCAATCACGACGACCCAGGCAGAGACGGGGGACATCGGAACGATGCCGCTGCCGACTGTGAACATCACCCGTTTGGAATAGGTGAACACGCCGACCGCGATTGCGAGTGCCCCGAGCAGGAAGAGCTGCTGCGCCGAGGTGAGCGTGTAGCCGCCGTGCAGCGAGAGAGCGGCGAACGGGGACAC
>JAKZYK010000504.1:0-5338 GCA_047514485.1 Gammaproteobacteria bacterium | reverse complement strand
CACGCCACGTACTCCACCGATTTCGTCGATCACTACCGCGGGCAGGACGAGCGGTTCGACTACGTCTGGGAGGAGCGCTGGGTGCGCGACGAAGGGCTCATGAAGATCGTCCCCGAGGCGGTCGGCAACGCGCTCGCCGCGTCCGAGTGCCATGAGGGCGGGGTTGAACCAGGCGTTGGTCTCGGCAATCACCCGGCGTTGCAGACGCAGCCGCGGGACGTAGCCGCCGAAGGCGTGGATGCCGGCGCTCACCGCCGCGCGCTCCCGCGGAGCCGGGGGGCCGCACTGGTCACATCGAGACCCGGCCGCGGAGCCAGGGGAATCCCGCCGTTCATACCGGATCCCAACTGAAGATGTCCGCGCTGCGGTCGAGCGGATAGAAGTGGGATTGCAGGGCCGGGAGCGCGTGCTCGACGACCGACTCCGGGGTCCAGCCGGCGCCCTCGTGCAGGCCGCGCAGCGGTCGCGACTGACTCATCAGGAAGATCTCGTTGTTGCGGACCGCGAAGATCTGCCCGGTCACGTGTGCCGCGCGGTCCGATACGAGGGCCACCGCGACGGCGGCGATCTTGTCGGGGGTCATCTGCTTGAGCTTCTCGACCCGTTCGCGCTGCGCCTCGTCGTTGATCGGGATGGTGCCGATCATCCGGCTCCACGCAAACGGGGAGATGCAGTTCGAGCGCACGTTGAACCGCGCCATATCGAGCGCGAGGGACTTCGAGAGCCCCACGATACCGAGCTTGGCCGCGGCGTAGTTCGCCTGTCCGAGGTTGCCGACGAGTCCGGAGGTCGAAGTCATGTGCACGAAGCACCCGGACGCTTGCGCCCGGAACCGGGTCGCGGCGGCCCGCGAGGTGTTGAAGCTTCCCTTGAGGTGTACGTTGATGACCGCGTCCCAGTCTTCCTCGGTCATCTTGTGGAAGATGGCGTCGCGGAGGATCCCGGCGTTGTTCACGACGACGTCGATCCGCCCGAAACAGTCGATCGCCTGCTCGACCATCCCTTGCGCCGCGGCGAAATCCGCGACGCTGTCGAAGTTCGCCTCCGCCTCGCCGCCTGCATCGCGGACCGCCTTGACCGTCTCAAGCGCGGGGACTCGATCCTCGCCTTCACCGGATGCGGCGCCGCCGGGATCGTTCACGATCACCTTCGCGCCGTGCGCCCCGAGCATCTTCGCGATCTCGGCGCCGACGCCACGCCCCGAGCCGGTGACGAGCGCGACCTTTCCTTCAACCAGCTTCGTCATGGGGTCCTTCCTCGTTTGTTTGCGCTCACTCACTCGCTCAATCAGTCATTGCCAGTCATTCGTTCAACCGTTCACTCAATAGTGGAGCAGCGAGTGCACCCGGCGGCCCGGAAGCTTTGCCCGGCCTTCGAGACCGTCGAGCTCCATCACGAACGTGCACGCGACGATCTTGCCGCCGAGCCGCTCGACGAGCTCACAGCTTGCCGATGCGGTGCCCCCGGTGGCGATGAGATCGTCGACGAGCAGGATTCGGTCGCCCGGAGCGACGGCATCGATGTGCGCTTCGAGCGACGTCGTTCCGTACTCCATGTCGTACGAGACCGACTGCACGTTGTAGGGAAGCTTGCCCGGCTTTCGCAGCGGAACGAACCCGACATTCAGCTCCTGTGCGGCCAGGGCGCCGAAGATGAAACCTCGCGCCTCCATGCCCGCGACCGCGTTGATGTGCTCGTCGATGAACGGGTGGATGAGCTGATCGACGGCGAGCCGCAACATCGCCGGATCGCCCACCAGCGGCGTGATGTCCCGGAACACGACCCCGGGCCTGGGAAAGCCGGGGATCGCGCGGATCTTCGATTCAAGACGTTGCACTGAGGCGCTCCTGGTGTGATGCCGTCGCCTGAGCCGGCGTACGCAGCCGCCGCGGACCGGCTCGGTGAGCATGATGCCGTCGTGTGTCGCGCGGGTGAACCGGCGGTGCGTCAGAATGCTGCCTGCCAAACCTTCCGGCTGCCGCTTCATGCGTTCCGTCGTGCAAGGAGTCCGGGCGCCGGTTCGTCAATCGTCGGTTGTCTCTTTCCCGGTCTCCTGCATCAGGGCCGCAAGCGCACGGGTCTCCATGCCCGGCGTATCGCCCGCCGCAAGCGCCGTTGCGGCGCCGGCACGCGCCGTTTCGCTGCGGTTCTGGTTCAGCTTGAAGGTGCTGTCAACCGTCTCCACCGACATTTCAATCGGGATGATCTGGCGCATCATCCTGGCGAGCAACTGATCATCGACCTTGCCCGTCGTCCATGGAATCTTCGGTGCAAGCCGCTGCTCGAAGTTTCCGCTCAGACGGTCGAGAACATGACGCAGCGCCGTCTCCTCCAGCAGTCGCAGCTCTCCCCTCAGATGGACGGCCACGTAGTTCCATGTCGGCACCAACTGGGGCTCCCCGTACCAGTCCGGCGAGACATAGCCATCGGGGCCCGAGACGATCAGGAGGGCGCCGGCGGGCCCACCGCGGAGATGCCGGGCGAGGGGGTTGGCGCGCACCAGGTGCGCCAGGACCCGCCCCTCCTCCAGCACGAAGGGCACATGGACGGCGAGCACACCCTCGGGCACGGCAACCGTCAATGCACCGAACCCACGCTCGCCGGCGAACTCCAGTGCCGATTCGCGCGGTTCCCGGCGAAATACAGGATTCGGATGCATGGCACACGCTCCTCAGGAGGGCGATGCAGTGGATGCAGGCATTGCAGACGACGAAGGTGGCACGATGCAAGAGCGACGAGTCTCAGCGACGCATCTCACGCGCAACACGACCCGGAGGTGGGTTCGGACTCCGCGTCGCGCGGAAGACTGCGGACGATGGTGTTGTGGATCTGCTCGGCATCCCCCGATTTGACGTACCACTCCCAGCGCGCGCCGTCGGGGTCGATGACCCAGGTCTCCGCCTTCTCGGCAAAGCAGCAGACGGTTTCATCGACGCCGGTCGTCTCGAGTCCCGCGGCGGTCAGGCGCCGCTCGGCCGACACGACCTCCTCGGCCGACTCCACCTCGACCCCCAGATGATTGAGCGTCGCCCCCTCCGGTCCCTCGAAGAGCACCAGCTTCACCGGTGGATCGGCAATCGCGAAGTTCGCATAGCCGGGTTTGACCTTCGCAGGGGCGGTGGCGAACAACCTGGAGTAGAACTCGACGGCCTTGCCGAGATCGGTGACGTTGATTGCAAGCTGTAGACGAGACATTGTGTTCTCCTTGATTGCGGTGCGCGGCGTGGGTCCGCGACGACGTGGGGCTCGCCTGTGAGATGGCGGAGTTCGAAGCCCGCTTGATGATGCAATCACCCCGGTGAGATTCCAGGGGTCCCGGCCCTTGGCACTGTCGGTATCTGGCTATTCCAGTATAGGCGACAGTCGCTATCGCGTGACGCCGCATTGTCGCCGCCCGTTCGATTTTCCATCCGTCGTGAGCCGCTGCATACTCGAAACGACTAAGACTTCGAGGCCAGGGACAGTCCCGTGAGATACGTTTGGCATGAATCCCCCATCGGACGGCTCCTCGTCGCCAAGGACGAGATCGCAGTCCGTCACGTCACCATCCCGGACCGCGACCCGTCGCAGCCCGACTCGCCCCGCCGCGGGGCGGCGAAACCGCTCGAGCCCGGACCGGACTGGGTTCGTGACGACGCGGGACTCGCCCGCGAAATTGCTGAGCTCGAAGCCTACTTCGCGGGTGAGCTGCAGGAGTTCGAGATGGCGGTGGAGCCCGAGGGCACCGCGTTCCGGCGCAAGGTATGGGCCGAGCTCGCCCGCATCCCCTACGGCGAGACCTGGAGCTACGGCGAACTCGCCCGCCGGTCGGTCGGGCGCACCGGCGCGGCCCGCGCGGCCGGTGCCGCCAACGGCGCCAATCCCATCGCCATCGTCCTCCCCTGCCATCGCGTCATCGGCGCCAACGGCAGTCTTGTCGGCTACGGCGGGGGGCTGAACCGCAAGGCGATGCTGCTGGCGCATGAGCGAGGGGAGGGGGTGTTTGGTGGGGTCGACTCATGAGCCTGCCGCGGCAGCTCGATACGAACACGGTGGGACCGCGGGGCATGACCCTTGAACATGGCGCCCGTACGTCGGATTGCTTGACCATCATGCAATATGCCGTGAAACTACTGGCATGTTGCAGGTCAATTGGAACCCAGACCATGGAAAAGATGACTTTCTGTCTGGCGGCAGCCGCCGCCGAGCATCTCGGCGGAGCTGAGGCCATCGGCCGTCAGGTGTTTTCGGATGCTGACATGGCCATGGCGATCGGCATGGGGTTTACGGTGGAAACAATTGACGCTCTGAGAAAAGGAGGCGTCACGGACCAGGAAGTAGGCAGCCTCATCATCAAGCCTCGCACTCTTTCCCACCGACGGGCGAACCGGAGCAAGCTGACGGTAGAGGAATCCGATCGTGCGGCCAGGGTGGCCCGGGCCATTGCGCTCGCCGCGAGGACATTCGCCAACCGGGACAAGGCCGATCGCTGGCTTCACAAGAGCTTGAACAGCTTGGCAGGCCGAACCCCGATGGAGTTCATCCGCACCGATGCCGGTGCCCGGATTGTCGAGAACCTTCTGGCGCGAATCTCCTGGGGCGCGCCCGCCTGATGCGGATGTGGCGCTTGTCGGGGGCGGACTATGCGGAGCGTTTCGATGGTGGTTTCGGACTCGTCCACGGTGGTCGATGGAACACCCGAGGGCGTTTGATTACCTATTGCGCGACCGGCCCCGCGCTCTGCGTACTGGAGAAGCTCGTACACATCGAAGACGCCCGCCTGCTGCCCGACGACACCGTGCTCGTGCGGTACGACGTGCCCGATGATCTGCGGATTGAGGAGTCGCCGCCTGACGCGCTTCCCGAACACTGGCGCGCCGGTGAACGCTTGACCCAATCGATCGGCGACGCCTGGCTGGACGGCGTCTCGGCATGCCTTCTGCGCGTTCCGTCCATCATCGTGCCCATCACCGATGCGGATGACAGAAACATCATCGTCAACCATCGACACGAGGACGCTGCGCGCATCGCAATTTCAAGGATCGAGAGGTTCGAGTACGACCCGAGACTGTTCGTCTTCGAGTGATGTGGGTTGCGGTGCGGCATCTCGGCGCGAATGGCAGCCTCGTCGGTTACGGTGGTGGGCTGAACCGCAAGGCGATGCTGCTTGCGCATCAGCGAAATACACGGAAGCTTTCAAGGAAGGCTACCGGCTGCAGGATGGGGATATGGCGAAACGGCGACATCACAAGAAGATCCCCGTCACCCGTGACCAGGCAGTCCGCTTTTCCTGTCAATGCAGTCTCAAGCAGCTTGTCGTCGTCCGGGTCGCGACACTCCAATGTGGCGCCGCTTATCG
>JAKZYK010000503.1:0-3282 GCA_047514485.1 Gammaproteobacteria bacterium | reverse complement strand
GCGCCGTACCGGGGTGAGGACTCTTGCCACCCGCGAGCCCGGCGGAACGCCGCTCGGCGAGTCGTTGCGCGCCGTGCTGCTCGATCCGCGGTTCACGGGCATGTCGCCGGCGGCGGAGCTGCTCGTCATGTTCGCGGCCCGGGCCGAGCATGTCGAGAAGCGTATCGCTCCGGCGCTCGCGGAGGGCGCCTGGGTTCTGTGCGAGCGGTTCACCGATGCGACGTTCGCCTATCAGGGGGGCGGGCGCGATGTCGACCCGGCGAGGATCGCAGCCCTGGAAGAGACGGTGCAGGGCGATATACGCCCCGATCTGGTGCTCGTGCTCGATGTCCCCGTCGAGGTCGGGCTTGAGCGCAGCGCACGGCGCGGCGCGGCGGATCGGTTCGAGCGCGAGACCGTCGAGTTCTTTCAGCGGGTTCGCGAGGTCTATCTCGGACGCGCGCGCGAGCAACCCGAGCGTTATGCAGTCATCGACGCGCGCGCCGATGAGGAGACCGTCACCGAGCACATGGTCCGCGAGATCTCGGAGCGTTTCCTGTGATCCCCGAGCGGCTGCCCTGGCACGGCCCGCAATGGCAGCGGATCGAGCGCAGCATCCGCGCCGGACGGGTACCGCACGCGCTGCTGCTGCGCGGGGCCGCCGGCAATGGCAAGGCATTGTTCGCGGCCCGTCTCGCGGCAGCGCTGCTGTGCCGGTCGAGCAATGCCCCATGCGGGGAGTGCGAGTCGTGCCGGTTTTGCGCCGCCGGTAGCCACCCAGATTGGTTCGACGTTGCGATCGAGAAGGATCGCCGTGAGATCGTCGTCGATCAGATCCGCGATCTAATTCACTCCGTCGGTCTGACCGCTCGTCTCGGCGGCTACAAGGTGGTTACCGTCAACCCGGCGGAGCAGATGAACCGTCACGCGGCAAACACTCTCCTCAAGACCCTGGAGGATCCTCCGGGAGCGACTGTGTTCCTCCTCGTCTCATCGAACCATGCGCTGCTCCTGGCAACGATCCGGAGCCGTTGCCAGATGATCGATTTTTCCGTCGCGGACCCCGATATCGCCGTCGAGTGGCTGCACGGCAAGGTTCCGGATGCGGTCTCGGCGCTCGCACTGGCTCACGGTGCGCCGATCCGCGCCGTCGAGCTCTCGAGCGACGGTCTGTTCGAGGTGCGCTCGGGACTCGATCGCGATCTCGACGAGCTCTTCGCGGGCGGCGACCCGACGGCCGTCGCTGCACGCTGGAAGGAGCTCGGGCGCGCGACGGTCTCATTGTGGCTCACAGACATCCTGGCGGAACGGCTGCGCGAGAGCGTTCTGGACGGTGCGGACGCCGACCGGCAAGGCGCTGCGCCGATGCATTTCTCCCGCCTGCTGTCCATGCTTGACAGGTGCCTGGAGGTGCGGGGCGGCGTGCTGGTGCGGTCGAATGCGAACGAGCAGCTCGCGCTCGAGCGCCTTGCACTCGGGATCGCGGTAGAAGGCGCCGGCGCGGTGCGTTAGCCCGCTACAGTTTCGAGGGCACATAATCTCACGCTGTCCGCCTTGGGCGGCACCGCCATAAGCGAAACACCATAAGGATGTCTCATGAGCGAGACGTTGAGCAGAACCGTGCTGCATGACTGGCACGACGGCCACGGAGGGAAGATGGTGGACTTCGCCGGCTGGCGCATGCCGGTGCAGTACAAGACCGGAATCATCGCCGAGCACCTCGCGACCCGCCGTGGCGCCGGTCTGTTCGACGTGAGCCACATGGGCCGCTACCGCGTGACGGGAAGCGGCGCTGAATCCTTCCTGTCAAGGACCCTCACGAACAACGCGACGGGCCTCGCGCCCCTTGAGGCGCAGTACACGTTTATCGCGAATGAAGCCGGCGGAGCGATCGACGACGCATATCTCTACAAGCTCGCGGACGAGGATTTCCTCCTCGTCGTCAATGCCGCGAACCGGACCGCTGATTGGGAATGGCTCAGCCGTTATCTGCCAGAAGGCGGTGTGCGCCTCGCCGACGAAAGCGCGGCTCTCGCGATGCTCTCGCTCCAGGGCCCAGCCGCGGGCGACATGCTCACACGGCTCGTGGACGCCCGCGAGCTGCCGGAGAACAAGCGCAACCGGATCTCGGTCGTCAATCTCGAAGGCCGGGACCTCATCGTCGCGAGGACCGGCTATACCGGTGAATCCGTCTGCTTCGAGCTCTTTCCCGAGAGCGGTATCGCAACGCTCCTGTGGAAGCGGCTGGTCGAGGCCGGCGCGACCCCGATCGGGCTCGGGGCTCGGGACTCGCTTCGCCTCGAGACGGGACTGCCGCTATACGGGCACGAGCTCGGTCCGGGACCCGACGGCCGCGACATTCCGCTGTTCGCGAATCCGCTCGCGCGGTTCGCGGTCAGGACGAGCGTGGAGAGCGACTTCGTCGGGGCCCCGGCATTGAGAGCGCAGCGCGAGGAGTACGAGCTGATCCGGCGGCGTGAGCTCACGACTCCGCCATCCGAACGGCGTTTGACGCATCTGGTCCAGCCGGTCGCGGTCTTCGGCGGACGGCGGCCGCTACGCCAGGGTTACAAGGTCACGTACCGGGGTGAGGACGTGGGATGGATCACCTCGGGCACCACCGTGCCGTACGCGGTATTCGAAGGCGAGGGGATCGCGGCAACGCCCGGCGGAGAACACGCGATGCGCCCGATAGGGCTTGCACTGTTGCGCTCGGATCTCGTGCCGCGCAGCGACGAGGCGCTCCATGTCGAGGTGTTCGACGACCGGGGCAACTCCATGACCGCGCAGGTCGTGGAGCGCAATGCGTGGCCGGTTCCTCCGTTCGTGCGGCCCTTCGGCGGCTTCAAGGCCCCCGCCGGACGCGGGCGTGCACCGATCTCGAAGGCCGAAGCGCTTGCCGTCCGGCTCGCCGGGCAGGCCGAGAGCAATCATCGGTGGCGGCGCACCGAGTGCGTCAACCTCATCCCTTCCGAGAACTGCGTCTCGGAGTTCGTGGAACGGCTCTGCGTCTCGGATCCGGCCGGACGCTACAACGAGCACAACCAGCTCCGCGCCCTCGGCGTGAACTCCGACGACGTGCGCTATTACAAAGGCACCACGTTCAGCATGGAGAAGGAGGAGGAGCTCGTCGCGGCCTTGCGGGCTTTCTTCGGATGCCGTGATGCGGAGGTGCGGGTCATCAGCGGACAGATGGCGAACGACACTGTCTACGACGCGCTGAAGCAGTTTCGCAACCGCCACCGGGGGCGTCGAACGCCTCGGCCGCTACGGCGCGTGCTCGTTCACGATCTCAACAAGGGC
>JAKZYK010000502.1:0-15653 GCA_047514485.1 Gammaproteobacteria bacterium | reverse complement strand
TGCCGCGGCCCGCGCGCGCGTTCATCGAGCGCATCGAATCGCTCGTCGGGGTCTCGATCGATCTCATCTCGACCGGGGCGGGGCGCGACGAGACCATCGTCGAGCGCCATCCCTTCGACTGACGGCCGGGATGCTCGATGCTTGGCGCGCGCCGGCCGCCGAGCCACACCGCACTCGCGGCTCTGCCGGCGATCGCGCTCGACCTCGAGACCACCGGCCTTGACGTCGCGAACGATCGCATCGTCCGAGATCGGAATTTTGGCGGCTTGGCGTCGCTTCGCCGCTCCCAGCCCGCATTGCTCGCCAGTCATCGACCGCGGAGGTCGGTCCACCTGAGAGGACGGCGCACACTTCCTCCCGGCGCTCGGCGGACTGTCCGGCACGCCTGCGCTTGGCGGTCCGCACCACGCGGCCTTCTCAGGCGTCTCGGAGCCCTCGCCAAGACGGGCAGCAGGCTACGCGATCGGAACGTCCGGTACCCACACGAAGCCGTTTCCGTCGGCGATGAACGCCTCGCGCAGCCCATGGGGCTTGTCAGCGGCGCCTTGGAGGATCGCGCAGCCGAGCCGTCGCGCCGCGGCCTCGGCCGCATCGGGGTCGCGTCCGTGCAGGCGCAGCTCCACCCCGATCCCGCGCGGCGCATCGGAAGTGATGATCGGATACCACGGGTGCGCATCGTAGGTGTGGTGGGCGTGCAGCATCCACTCGACGCCTTCCCGGCGCAGCACCGCGATGTCGGGGTCGCGGTACACGACCTCGGCGTCGAGCACTTCGCGGTGAAAGGGCAGCGCCGCATCGATGTCGCGCACCAGCAGGTTGATGCCGAGCCCCCTGAGCGATCGCCCGTAGCTCGGCGCCGGCATCCACGGGTCTCCGGTCCTCAGCTTGGTCATGCTGCGTGCTTGCGTTCGGATTCAGACGTCACGGCGGACAATAGCGACTGCTTGCATTCGCAGTGCTCGTGGCGAACGCATGCATTCGCTGTCGACGATCGACGGCGCGGCATCGGAGCCGGCGCCGGACTGGCCTGACCACGAAACGGCGAAGTATCCCGAGACGGGCAAGTATGTGATTGGAACGAGGAAGGGAACGAAGAATGTCGGCGTATGCCGAACGGCGCTACAATGAACGGCGCTACAATGAGCGACGGGGAGTGGTGCCGAGGAGAGGACTTGAACCTCCACAGGGTTGCCCCTACATGGACCTGAACCATGCGCGTCTACCAATTCCGCCACCTCGGCACAGCCGTCGCCCGGGTTTGCGGCTGCAAAGCAACGCCGGCACCGGCCTGAACGACGCGCGGACCATACTCACCGTCCCGATCCTTTGTCAACGAGCCCTCCACCTCCTCGCCGTGAGACTACTCGCGGCGCCCGTGCACGTGTCGCGAACCTCCCTGAACGCACTGCGCTGATCGAGTTCCTCGCGCAAAGCGGCGCACCCGTCGCGTTCGCCCTGATCGCCGGTGCGCACGCGCTTCAAACCCCTGACGCGCACGAAGCATTGCAGCGGCGGCTGAACGCGATGGAGCGCGACGGCCAGATCATTCGCAACCGGCGCGGGGAGTTCGGGCTCATCGATCGGATGGATCTCGTCACCGGGCGCGTCATCGGGCACCGCGACGGGTTCGGGTTCGTCCGGCCCGACGATGCGAGCGCCGATCTGTTCTTCTCTCCCCGCCAGATGCGTTCGCTGATGCATGGCGATCGCGTGGTGGCCCGGGTGATGAAGGTGGATCGCAACGGCCGCCGCGAAGGCGCGCTGGTCGAGGTCATCCAGCGAGGTGTCGGGAAGGTGGTCGGGCGCCTCTGGCGCGAAAGCGGCGTGGCGTTCGTGCGCCCTCACAACTCGCGGATTCATCATGACGTCCTCGTGCCGCCGGATGCGAGCTCCGAGGCGCGCGACGGTGATTATGTCGTCGCGCGGGTCACCGAGCCGCCGACCCGGCGGCATCCGCCGATCGGCGTTGTCGAAGAAGTGCTCGGCGATCGGATGCTGCCCGGGATGGAGATCGACGTGGCGATCCGGGCGTACGAGCTGCCGGTGGCGTGGCCCGAGGACGTCGAGTCGGAGGCGGCGGCGTTACCCGCGAGGGTGCGCAGCGCCGACGTCGAGGGCCGAGAGGATCTGCGCGGCCTTGGGTTCGTCACCATCGACGGGGAGGACGCGCGGGATTTCGACGACGCGGTGTACAGCGAACCGACCGCCAGGGGGTGGCGGGTCGTGGTGGCGATCGCCGACGTGTCCGCCTACGTCCATCCCGGGACGGCACTCGACGACGAAGCGCGGCTTCGCGGGAATTCCGTCTATTTCCCCGATCGGGTCATCCCCATGTTGCCCGAATCGATCTCGAACGGGCTGTGCTCGCTGCGGCCGCACGAGGATCGGCTCTGCCTCGGTTGCGAGCTGATCGTCACCGGGTCGGGCCGGGTGCACCGTTCGCGGTTCTTCGAAGGCGTGATCCGCTCGCGGGCCCGCCTGACCTATACCGAGGTGTCTGGGGCGCTCGAACGAGGTGAGGCAGGAGTGCGCGAGAAGCTCGGGACGGCGGCGCCGATGCTCGATGCGCTGCGCGATGCGTACACGGCGTTGCGCCGCGCACGCGACGAGCGGGGCGCCATCGACTTCGACATGCCCGAGACCAGGGTCGTGCTCGGGCCGGACGGACGGGTCGTGCGTCTCGAGCCCGCGGCGCGCAACGTCGCGCACCGGATCATCGAGGAGTGCATGGTCGCGGCCAATGTGGCCGCCGCGAGATTCCTCGAACGCCATCGGTTGCCGGTGCTCTTTCGCATCCACGAAGGTCCGTCACCGGACAAGGTGGAGGAACTGCGTGCCTTCCTCGACGAGTTCGGGCTGAAGCTCGACGGGGGCGACGCGCCCGAGCCCCGTCACTTCGCCGCGGTCATCGAGAACGCCGTGTCGCGGCCCGACGCCCACCTCATCCAGACCGTGATGCTGCGTTCGCTCTCGCAGGCGGCGTACGCGCCGGGCAACGCCGGACATTTCGGCCTCGCGCACCGCGCCTACGTTCATTTCACCTCTCCGATCCGGCGTTATCCCGACATCGTCGCACATCGTGCGATTCGTCACGTGCTGCGGCGCGGCCGTCCCGGGGATTTCGAGCCGGCCCGCGGCTCATCGCTCGCGATGCTCGGCGACCATTGCTCGATGACCGAGCGCCGCGCCGACGATGCGACGCGCGACGCGATCGCGTGGCTCAAGTGCGAGTTCATGCTCGACAAGCTGGGCGAGGTGTTCGACGCGACGATCACCGGCGTCGCCGCCTTCGGAGTCTTCGTCACCCTCGACGAGGTATTCGTCGAGGGCCTCGTTCACGTCAGCGTGCTGGGCTCCGACTACTTCCATTTCGATCCGGTCCGGCACCAGTTGCGCGGAGAGCGCTCGCACCGCTCGTTCCGGCTCGCGGATCGGATGCGGGTCCGGGTCGCGAAAGTGGACCTCGACGAGCGCCGGGTCGATTTCGAGCCGGCGGAAAGCGAGTACGTTGGTCGAGAGAACACTCTTCGAAACGCCCCGGTGCGCGGCCGGCGAGACCGCCGCGGGCGCGGCTCCGGGCGGCGGCGGTAGGGTGATCGAGAATCGCGACGGAGAGGGCATGGCGAAAGCAGAGCTGGCCTTCGGGGTGCATGCGGTCCGGGCGCTGGTGGAGCGGGATCCGGCCGGGGTGCTGGAGGTGTGGCTGCAGGTGCGGCGCGAGCCCCCGGCGCTTCGCCGCGCGCTGTCTCTCCCCGCCGCGTCGGATATTGCCGTGCACCGCGTGAGCCGGGAGACGATCGAGCGGATGATCGGCTCGAGCGCCCACCAGGGGGTCGTCGCGCGCTATCGGCCGAACGCGTCCGCACTGATCGTCACTCTCGATCAGCTTCTCGATCGGGCGCCGCCGCCGAGTCTGATCGTCGTGCTCGACGAGGTACAGGACCCGCGGAACCTGGGTGCGTGCATGCGATGCGCGGCGGGCGCCGGAGCCGATGCGGTGGTCATTGCGAAGCGCCGGAGCGTCTCCCTGACCGCGGCGGCTCGCAAGGCGGCGAGCGGCGCGGCCGAGCGGCTCCCGCTCGTGACGGTCACGAATCTCGCGAGTGCGCTGGAGCGGATCGCCAGTGCGGGACTTTCGGTGATCGGGGCCGCGGCCGACGCGACATGTTCGCTCTACGACGCCGATCTCCGAGGGCGGCTCGCCATCGTGCTCGGCGGGGAGGAGCGCGGCCTGCGCCGGCTCACCCGTGAGAAATGCCGGCAGACCGTCTCGATTCCGCTTCACGACGCGGTGGAGAGTCTGAATGTCTCGGTGGCGGCCGGGATATGTCTCTTCGAGGCGGTCCGACAGCGTTCGGCCGGCACACGGGAGGAGGCCGGCACGGCGCCGGCCGAGGATACGTGAAGTGAGAGGTTGGGGTCCGGCCAGCGGAAATGTCCCCGGGTCGGAGACGGGCCCCCATTGAAGGGTCCGCGAGAATTCCATACTATGCGCCGCCACTCGGCGACACCCGCCGGGCAGTTTCCACCTACTCCTTGCCTCACCGAGCCGGAGTGCTCGGGAGGCAATCCCGCAAGGAGCGATCGATGCGACACTACGAAGTGGTGTTCATGGTCCATCCGGACCAGAGCGAGCAGGTTCCGGCGATGATCGAGCGGTATCGCTCAATGGTCGAATCGGACGGCGGCTCGATTCACCGGCTCGAAGACTGGGGACGGCGCCAACTCGCCTACCCGATCCACAAGGTTCACAAGGCCCACTACGTCCTCATGAACGTCGAGTGCACGAACGGTGCACTCGAAGGGGTCACGAGCGCTTTCAAGTTCAACGACGCGGTCATCCGCCACCTCATCATGCGACGCGACGAGGCGTCGACCGATCCGTCGCCGCTTGCGAAGTCGAGGGAGAAGGATGGGAGAGACGAGCGCGGCGGCCGTGGCAGGCGCCGCGAGTCGGGTGACGAGCGGTCCGCGGCGCCCGGTGAGGTTGGCGGTCCCGCGAAGCCGGGCGAGACTGGCGTTCCCGCGGCATCGAGCGAGGGCGGCGGCCCCGCGGGGTCGGACGGAGAGCAGTCTGAGGCGCCGGCCGCGGCTGACGCTTCCGAGGCGTCGACTCAAGGGGCGGCGCAAGATTGATGACCTGATCGGGACCGTGCGCCAATCCAAGTGCGCATCCCCGGCGTAACTGAAGGAGAGTGGCATGGCGCGTTTTTTTCGCAGGCGGCGCTACTGTCGTTTCACCGTAGAGGGTGTAAAGGAGATCGATTACAAGGACCTCAACACCCTCAAGGCATTCGTGTCGGAGACCGGGAAGATCGTTCCGAGCCGGATTACGGGGACGAGCGCGCGGTATCAGCGCCAACTCGCGCGGGCGGTCAAACGCGCGCGGTATCTCGCGTTGCTTCCCTATACCGACCAGCATCGTTGACGCGGGAAGCGCCGCGTGGGCGGATTCTTTCGATTCGTCACGCGAAGCCGCTACCACGCAATCGGCATTTCGGCGCTGTCGCTGTTGATACCGCCGTTCAGCTTCGTGGGGGGGGCGGTCATCGGCCTGGCGACGCTTCGGTTCGGCACGGGCGAAGGCGCCGTGGTGCTCGCCGGATCGGCTGCCGTCTTCGCGGCTGCAATGTGGGGGCTTGCCGGGACGACGACGCCCGCGGTGGTGTTCCTGGTGGTGACCGGCTTGCCGGCGCTTGCGCTCTGCGCGCTGCTCCGGGTCACATCGTCCCAGGGTTTCGTCCTCGCGGCGGCGACACTGGCCGCAGGGGGGGCGATCATCTTGCTGTATCTGACCGTTCCCGATCCGGTCGCATGGTGGCTGGAAATGTTCGAAGCGTTCCTTGCGGTCCGGACCGGCGGCGCCGATCCGCGGGCGTTCGAACAGCTCGCCGCGGTGCTCAGGACGGTAGTGACAGGGCTGCCGATCGCGGTGATGGTGACCGCGATGAGCGTCGTATTCCTTGCCCGCTGGGGTCAGGCGGCGCTCGACAATCCGGGAGGCTTTGGCCGCGAGTTTCGGGACCTGCGCGTCGGGCGCCGCTTCGCGACGGGAGCGGGAGCGGTTGCGGTCCTCGCGCTGTTCGCGGCGCCCCGGGGAGCCGGGGTGGGTCACGATCTGCTGATGCTGATCGTGGCGGCCTGCGCAATCCAGGGGATCGCGCTCGTGCACGGACTCGTCGCGTTGCGAGGCGGCGCTCGCGGCTGGATCGTCGCCATGTATGCGAGCCTGTTGCTGGTGACTCCGGCCGCCGTGCTTGCACTCTCGGTGGCGGGGTTCTCGGATGCCTGGCTCGACTATCGGGCTCGATTCCATCGTTCGCAATGAATGCAATGCGGGGCCGCGGCTCGGCGAAACAGATTGAGGTGTCATGATGGAAGTGATTCTTCTCGAGAAGGTGCAGCGGCTCGGAGGCCTGGGCGACAAGGTGTCGGTCAAGGCCGGGTTCGCCAGGAACTACCTGATTCCCAAGGGTGTCGCGGTGGCCGCGACACCGAAGAACATGGCCGCATTCGAGGCACGTCGCGAAGAGCTCGAACGCCGCGAGGCCGAAGCCCTCGCTGCGGCCGGGAAGCGCGCGGCCGCGCTTGAAGACGTCGAGATCACGGTGTTGCGCAAGGCGGGAGAGGGGGGGCGTCTGTTCGGATCGGTGGGGCCGATGGACATCGTGCAGGGCCTCGCAGAGATCGGCCATGAAGTCGCGCGCCAGCAGGTGCGGATGCCGGAGGGCGACACGATTCGCCAGCTTGGCGAGTATGGGGTGACCATCCATATCGACGCGGAGGTCGACGCCGTGATCAGGTTGAAGGTGGAGCCAGAGTCGGACAGTGCGTGAGCGCTTTCCGTCCTCCGGCATTGCGGATCACACCGAGGCGCCGGAGTCGGCCGGTGCGCGCGCTCGCGGTCGGATCGAGCCGCTTCCGAGCGGCCTGTAGGCTATCCTGCCTCCGGCCGCCTTCGTCCAGGGTGGGCTGAAGTTGCCGGCCGGCTTCTTTGCGGACATGGCCGATCCACTGTTTAATGACGGCGCGCCGAAGTCTGGAGCCGCGGCGCTTCGTGTCCCGCCGCACTCGGTCGAAGCCGAGCAGGCGGTTCTGGGCGGAGTGCTTCTCGACAATGACGCCTGGGACCGGATCGCCGGTATCCTCACCGGGGCGAATTTCTATCGCAGTGGACATCGTGCGGTGTTCAACGCGGTTGCGGGCCTGTGCGAAGAGGGGCAGCCGTGCGACGCCGTCACCGTGGCGGAGCGGCTCGACCGGGATGGTCAGCTCGAATCTTCGGGCGGTCTCGCGTACCTTGCCGAGCTCGCCGAGAATACGCCCAGCGCTGCGAACATCACCGCTTACGCGGAGATCGTTCGTGGGCGGGCGGTGCTTCGCGATCTGATTCGAACCAGCACCGAGATCGCGGAGGCGGCGTACCGCCCGCAAGGGCGCGAGCCGCTCGAGCTGCTCGACGACGCGGAGCGTCGCATCTTCGAGATCGCAGAGCGAGGCAGCGCAGGCCGGCGGGAGTCGGTCGCCATCAAGGACGTGCTCGCCGGCGTAATGGAGCGCATCGACGAGCTGTCTCGCCAGGACAACCCGATCACTGGGGTGTCGACCGGGTTCAAGGACCTCGACCACAAGACGGCTGGCTTGCAGCGGGGCGATCTGATCATCGTCGCGGGGCGCCCCTCGATGGGAAAGACCGCGTTCTCGATGAACCTCGTCGAGGAGGCGGCGATTCGAGCCAGGCTGCCCGTCATCGTGTTCAGCATGGAGATGCCAGCCGAGCAGCTCACCATGAGGATGCTCTCGTCGCTCGGACGAATCGACCAGCAAAAGGTCCGCACCGGCAGGCTGGGCCCCGACGACTGGCCGCGGCTGACCTCACAAGTCGCGCTGCTCAACGACACGAACATCTTCATCGTCGACGATTCCGCCTTGACGCCGACTGAGCTTCACGCCCGCTGCCGCAGGCTCAAGCGAGAGCACGGGGTCGGTCTCGTCGTGATCGACTACCTTCAGCTCATGTACGTTCCGGGGACGCGCGAGAACCGAGCAACGGAGATCTCCGAGATCTCCCGTTCGCTGAAGGCGCTTGCAAAGGAGCTGAGCGTGCCGGTGGTGGCGTGCTCGCAGCTCAACCGGCGCCTCGAGGAGCGCCAGAACAAACGCCCGGTGATGTCGGATCTCCGCGAATCCGGCGCGATCGAGCAGGATGCGGACCTGATCTTGTTCATCTATCGCGACGAGGTGTACAACGAGGACAGCAAGGACAAGGGCAAGGCGGAGATCATCATCGGCAAGCAGCGCAACGGCCCGATCGGCTCGGTCAGTCTGGCGTTTCTGGGCCGGCACGCCCGTTTCGAGGACTATACGTCAGTCGACTATTCCGGGGAGTACGTGGGCTGAATCGTCGCCGGGCGAGAATTCCGTACTGCTGCGACGGGCTTTCCTCATCGCCGTCCCGCGCTGCGTGGATTGGTCCCCAATCCCCAAGGTCTTGTGCGGAATGACGAAGAGTAGTTTGTGATTTCTGGATTCCCGCGAAATCGGGAATTCAGAAAGTCTGGCCCCGACTATGCCGCGCTCGGCGCAAGGTGGGGGAGATATGGCCGCCGGTGAGCCCGACTGACTGCCGTTCCCTGCGCCGCGGCGATGCGGGACTCAAGTGTTCGGGTCGAGGTACCCCTTCGCGAACAGATAGAGAAAGATTTCCTGCGCCGCCTGCATCGGGGTGACGTCCGTGGTGTCGATGGTGATCTCCGGATGTTCCGGCTCCTCGTACGGGTCGCTGATCCCGGTGAACTCAGGGATGATCCCCTTGCGCGCCTTCGCGTAGAGCCCTTTACGATCGCGCGCCTCGCACACGTCGAGCGGCGTGCAGACGTAGATCTCGATCATCGCGCCATGGGCTTCTATCATCTCGCGTACGTCCTGGCGCGTGCCGGCATACGGCGCGATCGGCGCACAGATCGCGACCCCCCCGTTCTTGGTGATCTCGCTTGCGACGAAGCCGATGCGGCGAACGTTGAGATCGCGGTGTGGTTTCGAGAATCCGAGCTCGCTCGATAGATGATGCCGCACGATATCGCCGTCGAGGAGAGTGACCGAACGCCTGCCTTCCTCGATGAACTTGCCGTACATGATCTTGGCCAGCGTCGATTTGCCGGAGCCAGACAATCCGGTGAAGAACAACGTGATGCCTTGCGCGCGGGGAGGCGGATAGACGGTGCGCAGCGTGTTGATGACTTCCGGATAGGTGAACCAATCCGGCACCTCTTCCTCGCGCGAGATCCGGGCGGCGATGTCTTCATCGCTAAGGTGTACCGTGTCTTCCGGCGTCGCGCCGCCATCGCCAGCCGGGACGTAGCGGCGCGCTTTCGGCGAGTAACCGAGGCGGCTGGCCGGGTAAATCGAGATCCCCAGCTCGCGTTCGTGCTCGCGGGCGAGCTCCTGGGCAGCGCCACTCGGATAGAACTCCTCGGAGCCGGTGATGGCGTGATTCGGGGGACTCGCGTGATCGCTTTCCACGATGAAGTCGGTGCACCCGTAGTTGCGCCGGATGATCGCGTGCCATAGGGCTTCGCGCGGGCCGGCTCCACGCATCGCGAGCGGCAACAGCGACAGGGCCGCGAGCTGTTGCGGATAGTGCCGCAGGATCTCCTGGTAGCACTTGATGCGCGCGAAATGGCTCAAGTCGCGGTGCATGGTGACGCCGACGACGGGATGCACGAGCAGATGGCCCCGGGCCTCTCTGGCCGCGGTGAGGGTCAGCTCTCGCTCGCGTTTGTGCATCGGACGACTGGTATGGAAAGCGATGATCCTTCTCCACCCGAGTCGATCGAAGAACCGGCTCAGCTCTCTGGGCGAATGACGCAGCTCCTGGTAGTCGTAGTGCGTAGGGAGCTGGATGCCGGATACCCGGCCTCCCACGTAGACGGCCCCGATCCGCTCGTAGAGGTGCCGTACACCGGGGTGGCGTCGGGATGTCGTCCCGTATACCTGCTCCGCCTCGGCGTGTTTGTCGGGCTCCCAGGTGACGGAGACATCGAGTACCGCGAGGATGAGACCTTCCTGGTCGCGTAGCGCGACCCGAGAGCCCGGCTCGATCTTCTCGGCGAATCCCCGGTCGATGTCGAGCGTCACCGGGATAGGCCAAAGCTCGCCGCCGGGGAGCCGTAGCGACTCCAGGACGTGCTCGTACGACTCCCGATCCATGAAGCCGTCGAGGGGGGTGAACCCGCCGTTCATCATCAGCTCGATGTCGCAGAGCTGCCTTTGCGAGAGAGTCACCGACGGCATGTCGAGCGAATGGCTCTTCAGCGTCTCGGCTTCAGCCTCGCTGACGACGAGTGGTCTCAGCGGCGTCCGCGCCGCTGTTGCTTCCATGGTCATGCGCTCTCTCCCGAACCCGAGATGTCGGAGCCGAGGGGGGATTATATGAACAACCACCTATACCCGGTGCCGCAGCTCGCACGCCGCCCATCCGTTCTATACCCTCATCCCCGCCGGCTTCCGCGCGGCGGCGATGGATTCGATTCGACATGGCGAGACAACACATCGTCTACGCATGCACGCAGTGCGGTGCGAGCACGCCGCAGTGGCGCGGCCAGTGTCCCGACTGCGGCGCGTGGAACTCGCTCGAGGAAGGCGTTGAGGAGACGGGTGGTGCGCGTTCGAGGATGCCGCCGGCGCCACCGGGCCAGCCCGTCGCGGCATCGAGCGTGGACCTCGCTCCGGACACGAGGGTTTCGACGAATCTGGCGGAGCTCGACCGGGTGCTCGGCGGCGGGCTCGTGGCGGGGGCGGTCGTGCTCGTCGGCGGTGAGCCCGGGATCGGCAAATCGACGCTGCTGCTCCAGCTTCTGGGGGGTCTTGCCGGCGGCGCCGCCCGCGCCCTGTACGTGACCGGCGAGGAGTCGATTCGGCAGGTCGCGCTGCGGGCGAAACGGATCGACGTGGTGGCGGATCGGGTGCGGTTGCTCGCGGAGACGCGCGTGGAGACGATCCTCGAGGTGCTCGCTCGCGAGTCGCCTCGAGTCGTGGTCATCGATTCGATCCAGACCATGTTCACCGACGCATTGCAGTCCGCCCCGGGCAGCGTTGCGCAGGTGCGCGAGAGCGCGGCGCGCCTTGTGCGTCACGCGAAAGATCACGCCGTCTCGGTGCTGCTGGTCGGACACGTCACCAAGGACGGGGCGCTCGCGGGGCCGCGGGTACTCGAGCACATGGTCGACACCGTGCTGTATTTCGAAAGCGAGGCGGACCGCCGGTTTCGGGTCATCCGGGCGGTCAAGAACCGATTCGGAGCCGCGAACGAGATCGGCCTCTTCGCAATGACCGAGAAAGGGCTGCGGGAGGTCCGCAACCCGTCCGCAATCTTTCTCGCGCGCGGGGCCGGGGACGCCGCGGGGAGCGTGGTGACGGTAGCGCGCGAAGGCACTCGGCCGTTGTTGGTCGAGCTCCAGGCGCTGGTCGACGAGGCATCCGGCCCGCCGCGGCGGCTGACGGTGGGAATCGATCAGGGCCGGCTGAACATGCTGCTTGCGGTCCTTCACCGGCACGCCGGGATCTCCACGCAGGGCCTGGACGTCTACGCAAATGTCGTCGGCGGGGTCCGAATCGCCGAGACGAGCGCGGATCTCGCGATTCTGGCCGCGGTCCGCTCGACCCTGAGCACCCGACCGATCGACCGCGGCCTCATTGTGTACGGCGAAGTCGGACTCGCGGGCGAGATCCGGCCGGTCCCCGGCGGCGAGGAACGGGTGCGAGAAGCCGCCAAGCATGGCTTCTCGAGGGCGCTGGTGCCGATCGCCAACGTCCCGCGCCGGGCTCCCGGCGGCATCGAGGTCATCGGGGTCGAGCGCGTCGAGCGTGCGCTCGATCTCATTTGACCGTGGCGGCGGTGAGAATCGGATCGACCTTCTCTCTCGGCGTGCGGGTACGCCTCTCCGGCCAGTCGCCACCGGTTACGCGTGGGTCTCCGCCGCCATCTTGCGCAGTGAAGGAATGACTCGGACGGTTCGCACCGCGTTTCCGGTTGTCTGCATGATCTCGATCGGGTAGCCAGCGATCATGAGGCTCGTGCCGGGCTCGGGGATGGACCCGAGGTACTCGATGATGAGCCCGTTCATCGTCTTGGGACCTTCGGTGGGAAGGCCCCAGTGCATCGCGCGATTGAGCTCCCGCACGTTGGCGGAGCCGTCGACGAGATACGTGCCGTCGGCCTGGGGGTGGACGTCGGAGCTGTGATCGGTGGGATCGGTGGTGAATTGCCCGACGATCTCCTCTAGCAGATCTTCGAGGGTAGCGAGCCCTTCGATCTCGCCCCACTCATCGACGATGAGCCCGATACGCTCGTGAGCCCGTTGGAAGTTGAGCAACTGCACACTCAACGGGGTACCGGCGGGTATGAAATAGGGCTCGCTCGCCTGCGCCTGGAGATACGCGGCCAAGCCGTCCTCTCGCGGCGGCGCGACTACTCGGCGCAGATGGAGGATGCCTTCGATCTCGTTGATGTCGCCGCGGTAGAGTGGCACGCGTGTATGTTGCGTATGCATGATCTGCTCGAGGATCTCGGAGGGAGGATCATCGAGATCGATCGCGTTGATCTCCTGGCGCGGGATCATGATGTCGTCGACGGTGACTTTCTCGAGATCCAGGATGCTCATGAGCATCTGTCGGTGACGGCGTGGGATCAGCGCGCCGGCTTCCGCGACGACGGTACGGAGCTCCTCGCGGCTCAAGGAATCCCGGTCGGCTCCGGCCGGCGACAACCGGAGCAGACGCAGCACACCGTTCGCCATCCAGTTGACGGCGACCACCAGCGGCTGGAAGACGACGAGCAGCCAGGTGAGGACGTGCGCGGCGGGAAACGCGACGCGCTCGGGATGCAATGCCGCGAAGGTCTTCGGCGCCACCTCCGCGAATATCAGGATTACCAAGGTGAGGAGGCCCGCCGCAAGAGCGATGCCGGCTTCTCCGAGCAGGCGCAACGCGAGCACCGTCGCCAGCGAGGACGCGGCGATGTTCACGAAGTTGTTCCCGAGGAGGATCAGGCCGATGAGCCGGTCCGGGCGCTCGAGAAGCCGGCTTGCGCGCCGTGCGCCTTGATGTCCGGCCCGGGCGAGATGGCGGAGCCGGTACCGATTCAGGGCCATCATGCCGGTCTCGGAGCCGGAGAAACATGCCGAGAGGACGATGAGGACGACGAGGGCGCCGATCAGGATGCCTAGCGGAACGTCGCTCAAACGCGGGGGTTCCTCGCGTAGTGCCGAGCGCTATTACGGCGGAGCCGTCCCGGTGCTGTCAAGAGACGTAGCGTGGCCAGGCCGTCAAGCAGAATACCAGCGCCGGTCGAGCAGCACCTCGAGGATCCAGCGGCTGCCGAAGTATGCGAGCACCAGTACCGCGAATCCCCCGAGGCACCATCGCACCGCGGTCTGTCCCCGCCAGCCGTAGCGCCAGCGCCCCCAAAGCAGAGCGCCGAAGATGGCCCAGGCGGTGCATGACAGCACCGTCTTGTGGGCGAGGTGTTGGGCCAGCATGTCGCGGACGAACATGAAGCCGCTGGCGAGGCTCAGGCTCAACAGGAAGAATCCGATCCCTACGAGTCGGAACAGCCAGCGCTCCTGGGTGTCGAGCGCGGCCAGGGTGCGCAGCGCTCCACCCGGTCGTTTGGTGCGGATCCGGTGTTCCTGCCAGGCGAGGATGAGCGCCTGCAACGCGGCGAGGCTCAGCACCGCGTACGTCAGAATCGAAATCACGGCGTGGATGTGGGCCGTGGTCGCGCCGGTGGGGATCGTCTGCCCTGGCCAGACCATCGGGACGAGTGGAGCGATTGCGGCAAGTGGGAGCACGAGCGCGCCGACGATGTGGTCGATGCGCCAGAGCAGGGCGATTCCGAACACCGCGGCCAAGGCCAGCCCTGCGACCGAGATCGTCGCGGGCAGATCGAGGCTCGGCCCGCTCCAGAGCGCGTGCGCCGGCCAGATCGCCGCGGCATGCAGGACGACTCCGCACCATACGGTGGCGCACGCATACGTATCGCGTGCCGGCCGCTCGGCCGGCGGGTGCGCGAGATGGCGGGCGATCTGCGCCGCCGCCGCGAGATACGTGACGGCTGCGAGTGCGGCAAGCAACGAGGGCATCGGCGTCCAGGACCGAATTCCGATCGGGCAGACGTGAATGGTGCCAACATCGCGCACGTACGAACAGGGCCCAGGGCCGGACTCGGGATCGGAACCGGCTGGTGGCGAGATACAATCACGCGCGGCGAAGGCGCGGGACGGGAGGACACGCGGTGTTCGAGAATCTGACCAGACGGCTCGGCACAACCCTGGATCGGCTGCGCGGCCGCGGGCGGCTCACCGAGGACAACATCAAGGAGGCGTTGCGCGAGGTCAGGTCGGCGCTGCTCGAGGCGGACGTCGCGCTGCCGGTGGTGCGCGCGTTCATCGAACGGGTGCGGGAGCGCGCCGTGGGTCAGGACGTTCTGACAAGCCTCACCCCGGGCCAGGCGCTGGTGCGGGTGGTCCGCGACGAGTTGACCGCGCTGATGGGGGGGAGCAGCTCCGGACTCACCCTCAATGTGCAGCCGCCGGCGGTGGTGCTGGTCGCCGGTCTCCAGGGCTCGGGTAAGACGACGACCGTCGCCAAGCTCGCGCGCTGGCTCAAGGAGCAGGCGGGCAAGTCGGTGATGACTGTGAGCTGCGACGTGTACCGTCCCGCCGCTATCGATCAGCTCCGCACGCTGGCGGATCAGGTCGGAGTCGGATTCATCCCGAGCGCGCCCGGTGACGATCCGATCGCGATCGCCGCCGGTGCGCTCACCGAGGCGCGGCGGCGCTTCGCCGACGTGCTCCTCGTCGACACCGCGGGACGGCTCCACATCGACGAACGGATGATGGACGAGATCCGGCGGATCCACACCGCGGTCGCCCCGGTGGAGACTCTGTTCGTGGTCGACGGCATGACCGGCCAGGACGCGGCTCACACCTCGAAGGCGTTCGATGCCGCGCTGCCGCTCACCGGCGTCGTGCTTACGAAGACCGACGGCGACGCACGCGGCGGTGCGGCGTTGTCGGTGCGTCACGTGACCGGCAAACCGATCAAGTTCCTCGGGGTCGGGGAGAAGACCGACGCGCTCGAAGCATTCCATCCCGATCGGATCGCGTCGCGCATCCTCGGCATGGGAGACGTGCTCAGCCTCATCGAGGAGGTCGAACAGAAGGTCGATCGGGAGAAGGCCGAGAAGCTTGCCCAGAAGCTTGTGAAGGGCAAGCAGTTCAACCTCGAGGACTTTGCCGAGCAGCTCGTGCAGATGCGGAACATGGGAGGGGTGGCGGGCATGCTCGACAAGCTGCCCGGAGTCCCCGGGTTGCCGGCCGGGATGCGTGACCGGCTCAACGACCGCGAGTTCATCCGCATGGAAGCGATCATTTCATCGATGACGAATCAGGAGCGCCGCCATCCCGGTGTAATCAAGGGCTCGCGCAAACGTCGTATCGCATCGGGCTCGGGGGCGCAGGTACAGGACGTGAACCGGCTGCTCAAGCAGTTCATCCAGATGCAGAAAATGATGAAGCGCATGCGCAGGAAAGGCGGGATGGCGCGCATGCTGCAAGGGATGCGGGGGGGTATGCCTCCCGGGTTCGGCTGAT
>JAKZYK010000501.1:0-6456 GCA_047514485.1 Gammaproteobacteria bacterium | reverse complement strand
ATCCAGTATGTGTCGTCGCGTCATGGGAGGCTCCGGTGCGGATCCATGCCACCGTTCGCAAAGTCTACGTGGTGCGGTCCCGGGGGCCAAACGGGCCGAAGCGCGTGACTCTCCGGCGCCACCGATGAGGGTGTCGATCTCTGCGCTTACGTTCACTCCCGCGATCCGCAACCTCACCGTCGAAGAGACGGAGGATCGCTTCACCGTCACCTACGAGATGCTCTGTGGGATAGCCTTCGGAAGAAGGCACCGGATCCGGGACGCGCTGGACGGTGCTGAGGGATCCGCGAGCTGTGGCCGGATCGGGCCCCGACGCTGCACGGTCGCACGTTGCAGAGTGGAATGAACGTTGGCAAACGGAATCACTGGAGATCGACGATGAACGAATCACCTCTGAAAATCATGGCCTCCCATCGGGAGCTGAAGGCCGGGCACTTCATCTTCGAGTTCGATACTCCGGGGATCGGCTACATCCTCCAGCACGCGGGTTGCGACTTCACGATCCTCGATACCGAGCACAGCGGCTTCGGCATCGAGACCGTGAGGCGCGTCATGGCATTCATGCGCGCCGCCGAGCTGCCGACCATCGTGCGTTCGCCGTCCCGGGACTACAGGGACATTGCCCGCACCCTCGATGCCGGCGCCGACGCCGTCATGCTGCCGATGGTGAGCAACGCCGATGAAGCGAAGTCCATCATTCACTCCATGAAGTACTTTCCGGCCGGGGGGCGCGGCGTGATCCTGCGCTCCGCGGTGGACCGCTACACGGCGGGGCCGACCATGGAGAAGCTCGCCGCGCAGAACCGGCGCACCATGCTCGTGGTGCAGATCGAGAACGCCGAGGGGGTCGAGAATGCGCAGGCCATCGGCGCGCTGGAAGAGGTGGACTGCCTCTGGGTCGGCCACTTCGACCTGAGCTGCTCGCTCGGCATCCCCGGCGAGTTCGAGCATCCCAAGTTCATCGAGGCCATCGACGCGGTGATCGATGCCGGGCGCGCGACCGACACCTCGCTCGGGCGCCTGGTGCCCGACGTCGATACCGGCATCGCCCTCTACAAGCAGGGCTTCGACTTCATCGCCTATTCGGCCGATGCCTGGGCGCTGGGCGATGCGGTGGCGGCGGGCCTGTCCGCCATCCGTGCCGGCTGCACGGACTGAGGAGGTAGCCATGTCCGCGTTCCGAGTGGCGCTCAGCGCCGATTTCCGCAAGTCCGACGGCAGCCCGAGCTTCGCAGAGTTCGACCTCTCGCCGTTGCGGGACCACCCCGACATCGACCTGCTCGCTCCCGGGTCACGATGGCCCGACTTGCCGGGTCGGATGGCGAGACAGCCGCATGTCCAGCTGGCCGCCGGCCCCCAGGCGAATGAGACGCACCCGGGCCCCGGAAACTGAATCGTTGGCATCGAGCGACCGGAGCCGCCTGTCGAGCTCCGGCGGTACGCCGAACACGTAGGTCTTCCTTCCCACCCGCCGCCGATGGAGCAGCTCCAGTTCGGCCAGCCGAAACAGGTCCGCCCGGGCCGTCGCGTAGGCGACCCGATGACTCGCCGAGTGGGACCGAATCGTGTACTCGGTGTCGGGATGCCGGATCGCATGTGCGAGCAACGCGAGCTGACGATGGTTGAAATCGGTCGCGCGCTTCAGCATCCGCTCGACCTCGGCAGTCTGTTCGATTTTCCTCTCGATATAGGACTCGACATCCGAGAGAGCGCGCAGGACTATCTCGAGCTGGTGCGCGATGAAGTAGGTCAGGTCGTTCCCGTCCGTCTCGGTGTGCAGGAACGCCCGGCCGTATTGCGCGGGTGCGTCCAGGAGATACCGGCTGATCGAGGTGAACTCGAACATCCAGTAGCCGTGGCGCAGCATCGTCCAATAGAAGAGCCCCCGGGCGGTGCGCCCGTTTCCGTCCTGGAACGGATGGGCGTGGGCCAGCCAGAAGTGGAGCGCGATGGCGCGGACGACCGGGTGCAGAAATGGCCCGTCGTCGGGGCCCTCGTTGGCGAACCGGAGCATCGCCCGCAGCCGATCCGGGAGCTCGCTCGCCGGCGGAGGGGTATGGAGAACCCGCTGGTCGCGCTCGTCCCATACCCGCACGCGTTCGTCACCCGGTCGCTGAATGCGGCCCTCGGCATCCGGATCGTCCAGGGTGTCGGCGGTGAGGGTGGCGTGCAGCCGAAGCAGGACATCCTCGGTGAGCGGCTCCTCCCCCAGGCGACGAATGGCTTCCATTGCCCGGAAGTTGTTCAGGATCATCCGTTCGCTCCGGTCCCTCGGAGGCCTTCCCGCCCGGATCATGTTCCTGGCGACCACGCGGGTTGTGGATGCGCCTTCGAGCTGACTCGAGGTGATCGCCTCGTCGATCAGAGAATTGACGACGAACCGGTCGCGCAACGCCGGATTCGCCACGTGTTCGGGGGTACCGAGCCAGCCCCGCGCCTGGCTGTCGATTCGATGCAGGGCCTGCTGCGCCTCATCGGGAAGCATGTAGACGAACGGCCGATCGCGAGTATCGCGAATCGGGAGCTGGCGATACTGGTTGCTCCGGGAGAACTTTATCCCGAGCCACCACTGCTCGTGATTCAGGCCGGCAGGGGGATCTCGCCGGCAGAGCCGGTCCCAGTGCTCGTAGCGGCCTCCCACGGTGGGACCCTGTCGTTGTCCCATCACATCAATGAGGCTTTCTCTGTGCTTGGCGAGCAGATCTCCGAGTGGCTTCGGGGCGAGAGGCTGTTTCATCGTTCGGGGCCTCGGTGCAGTGATGTATCAATTTCTACTCCATTGATAATTATCACACAGAGTCCATCAATTTCTATCAGAAAGTTAAGAATTGACACATTCTGATGAACTCTCATCAGAAATGCTCGGGACCATCGAGACTGAGGATTCAAGCGCGGGACAAGAATCCGCCTCGGGTGCGAGGGTGTTGGCCGCCCGCCTGCTCACGTGATGATCGAACGGGGTCGGTCACCCGGCCAGCATTGCCCTACGTACCCGGCCTCCAGGCTGTGAGCGCGCAATGCCTCAATCTGGAGCCGCCTGGCTCGTCCGCAAGCCGAGTCGTCACGACGCGCAGGCCTCGAGTATCGCCTCCACGTCGATGCCGTACTCGCGGTAGAGATCGGGCAGCGATCCCGACTGGCCGAACCGGTCCACCCCGAGCGGTACGACCCGATGCCCCCGCACCGAGCCGAGCCAGCCGAGCGTGGCAGGATGCCCATCGATCACCGTCACGATGCGTGCGCCGCCTGCCAATGGCGCGAGCAGGGCCTCCATGTGGGACGTCACTCCGGGGTTTCCGGTCCTGCGCGTACGCTGCGCCGCACTCCAACCGCGGTAGAGCCGGTCCGGCGACGTCACGGCGAGGAGGCCGGCGCCTGGGTTCGAAGCGGCGATTTCGGCATGCGCCTCGATTGCCTCCGGCGCGACACCCCCCGTGTACACAATGGCCAGTGACGTCCCGTCGGCCGGCCGCCGCATCCAGTAGCCTCCGGCGAGGATGTCCCGCTCCAGGGCGGAATCGATTTCACGTTCGGGCTGATCGACCTTGCGGGTGCTGAGACGGAGGTAGACCGAGCCGCCCGCATGGTCGGCGAGCAGTTCGCACCCGTGGCGCCGAGCGCCGTCGCCCCACTCGCGACTCATGTCACGTCCGGTGTGCTCACCACCTCCACCGGTCACGGTGTTCGCCGCGCGCCCGCTCCGGGCGCCGCGTTCGTCGTGAGACTGCACGTATTCGAACGCCCACCTGAGGATTGCGAGCAACTCGTCTGCGAATGCAGGCTCGAACGATGACAGGTGGTCCTTGCCCATGCCGAGCAGCGGCGTGGTAGTCGATTGATGCGCGCCTCCTTCCGGCGCCAAGGTGATTCCGGACGGAGTCGCGACGAGGATGAAGCGGGCGTCCTGGTAGAGCGCGTAGGTAAGCGCGTCGAGTCCACGCTCGATGAAGGGGTCGTAAACCGTCCCGATCGGGATGAGGCGCTCACCGAACAACGAATGCGAGAGGCCCGCCGCGGCGAGCATCAGGAACAGGTTGTGCTCCGCGATTCCAAGCTCGATGTGCTGTCCCATCGGCGAGACCACCCAGCGCTGGAACGAGCCGACCTGCTCTTTCGAGAACATGTCCTCCTGCGGCTTGTGGTGAAAGAGGCGGCGCCGGTTCACCCAGCCGCCGAGGTTCGTGGAGACCGTCACGTCCGGCGACGTGGTCACGATGCGGTCCGCGAGCGGGCCGCCGGCGCGGGCGATCGCGTCGAGCGCGCGGCCGAACGTCTCCTGCGTCGACGTGACAGCGGCGCGCCGCGGCGCGATCGTCTCTGGCACCGGAATCGCAGCCGCACTCGGGCGCCGCGACACCCACTGGTTGAACGGGACCCCGGCGAGGAAACGCCGGATGTCCGCCTCCGGGACGTCCAGTCCCGAGAACGGCGCCCATTCCTCGCCCGGCGCCACGCCGTGCAAGGCGCGCATCGTCTCGACCTCGTCCGGGCTCATCAACCCCGAGTGGTTGTCCTTGTGGCCGGCGAACGGAAGTCCGTAGCCCTTGATGGTGTAGGCGAGGAAGCAGGTCGGCTGTTCGCCGGTGACGCTCGCGAACGCCTCGAGCACGCTCTCCATGTCATGCCCGCCAAGATTGGTCATCAGCGCCCTGAGCTCGTCGTCGTCGTACTCGGAGACGAGAGCTTGCACGCCCCCGCGCGCACCGATGTCGGCGAGCACGCGCTCGCGCCACGCGGCCCCGCCCTTGACCACCAGCGCCGAGTACAGCGAGTTCGGGCACGCGTCGATCCACTGGCGAAGCGCCGCACCGCCCGGACGCGCGAACGCCTCGTGCAGCTTCTTGCCGTACTTGATGGTGATGACGTCCCATCCCATGCTCGCGAACAGGCGGTTGAAACGGCCGGACAGACGATCGCTGATCACCGCGTCCAGGCTCTGGCGGTTGTAGTCGATCACCCACCACAGATCGCGCACGTCGTGCTTCCACCCTTCGAGGAGCGCCTCGTAGACGTTGCCCTCGTCGAGCTCCGCATCCCCGACGATCGCCACCATCCGCCCGCGCCGCTCGGCCGGCGCGAGCCATTCGTGCGCATCGAGATAGTCCTGAACGAGGGCCGTGAACGTCGTCATCGCGACCCCGAGCCCGACCGACCCGGTGGAGATGTCCACGTCGTCGGTGTCCTTGGTGCGCGATGGATAGGACTGCGCCCCGCCGAACGCGCGAAAGCGTTCGAGCTTCTCGCGGGTCTGCCGGCCGAGCAGGTACTGGATGGCGTGGAACACCGGGCTCGCGTGCGGCTTCACCGCGACCCGGTCCGAGGGGCGCAGCACGTCCATGTAGAGCGCAGTCATCAGGGTCGCGCACGACGCCGAGCTCGCCTGGTGGCCGCCGACCTTCAGCCCGTCGGCGTTCGGCCGGACGTGGTTGGCGTGATGGATCATCCACGTCGAGAGCCAGAGGATCCGGCGCTCGAGCGCCCGCAGCATCGTCAGGCGGTCGGGGCCGGCAAACCGAGGCGGTGCGTCGGAGTCGATCATCGAATGGCTCATCGGGTGGTTCATCGGCGTGCGCTCCACGATGCGTTGCAACACAGTCTATTCCTGGACAGGTGAAATGTGCTTCCAATACGGTTTCTTTAGACGTGAAATGAGCAATAATATTTCTCGATTACTTCCATACGAGATAGAAAATGCCCAAGGTCACGTGGGATGCGATCGACCGCAGGATCCTCGAGGTCATTCAGGAGGAGGCACGGATCTCGAACGCGGAGCTTGCCGGGCGGGTCGGCCTCTCGCCGTCGCCGTGCTGGCGCAGGGTGCGCGCCCTCGAAGACGCCGAGGTCATCCGCCGCTACGTCACCCTGGTCGATGCCGAGGCCATCGGGCTGCCGATCAACGTCTTTGCGACGGTCGCCCTCGAGAAACAGGTCGAGCGTGCGCTGGAGCGGTTCGAGCGTGCGGTCGCGGAGCGCCCGGAGGTGATGGAGTGCTACCTGATGACCGGCGAGTTCGACTACCTGCTCCGGATCGTGGTGCCGAGCCTCGGGGCGTACGAGCGCCTCCTGATGGACCACCTCACCCGCATCGAGGGCATCGCGAGCATCAAGTCGAGCTTCGCGCTCAAGCAGGTGCGCTACAAGACGGCGCTGCCGCTCGCGCATATCCGGGACTGAAGAGCGAACGTTCCGGGTGCGAGTGCGGAAACGTCCGTGCCGCACCCTGGATGTCGAGTCGGCAGGCTCTCCCCTGCCGGTACAGCAAGGCGTCGGCGCAGCCCTCGCTCTCGAACTCCGGCCCGAATCGGCCGGGCTCCATCGACCCGGGCGGCTCCCGGCAAGCACGAGCCGCGTGCCCGCGCCCGGCGCTGATAGAATTCGCTCGCACTGCCTCGACGACGGAGTCCCCATGCGCTACGTGAGCACCCGCGGCCGCGCGCCGATCCTCGATTTCGAGGG
>JAKZYK010000500.1:0-4230 GCA_047514485.1 Gammaproteobacteria bacterium | reverse complement strand
CACCTCGAGCCCGAGCCAGTACAGGTCTCGGAAGATCCTCTGTTGCGGTTGCGCCATCTCGTGCACGTGGCGTTCGACGAAGCGTACCAGGGCCGATACGTCGGCGCGGGACGTCACGATCGCCCCGCTGCTGCCGCTCGGATCGATACGCGCCACCGGGTAGCCAAGCCCCCGCGCCGCCTCGTGCACGTAGAGTGCCGTGAGCTCGGGCTCCTGCAGGATGCGGTCCTCGTTCGCGTCGAACTTCGGCAGGACGCCGCGTAGCGACGCGAAGGTGACAAGTCCGATATCCGCCTTTACGAACGGGAAGACGCGACCGAGCGGAACGGGGTCCGCACTGAAGCCGATGAAGACGTCACCAAACGCGACGGTGGCTCCGTTCTCGAGTGTGAGTCGGGTGTCGCCGAGGTGAGTGAGCGCTACGTCTCCCTTGTAACAGCAGGGCTTGTTGAGGTTGGTCGATGCGCCGCACCCGGCGAGGACGATACCGAGTACCGTCATCGAGATGGCGGTGATGGTTCGCTGCGCCATGCTCATTGCCGCTTCTCCTCCATTCGGTCTCGTTGCCTGCGATTGCGCCGCTTGACCGTTTGACCGGTCAGACGGCGGGCGCCGCCGCCTCCGGCTCTCGCACGAAGGACAGGAGCACCATTCCGATGACAAGCAGCGCCACCACGGACAGGATCCCGAGCCGCGAGCTGCCGGTGAGGAGACCGGTCACTGCCACCAGGGACGGCCCCACGATGGCCGCGAATCGCCCGATCATGTTGAAGAACCCGAAGAACTCCCCGCTCTGCGCGGCCGGCACGAAGCGCGCGTAGAGCGAGCGCGAGATCGCCTGCACCCCGCCCTGGACGAGACCGATGACCACCGCGAGGATGTAGAACTCGGCCACCGAGGTCATGAAGTACGCCCAAACCGTGACCGCGACGTACACCGCCACTCCGAAGTAGAGGGCCGGCTTCGGGCCGATCCGAGCGGCCGCGAATCCGAACGCGAGGGCGGCCGGAAACCCGACGAACTGGGTGATGAGGAGGGCGATGATGAGGCTGTCGGAGGGAAAGCCGAGCGACAGCCCATAGTCCACCGCCATGCGGATGATGGTGTGGACCCCGTCGATGTAGAAGAAGTACGCGAGGAGGAAGAGGCTCGCCATTCGGTGGGTCCGGTACTCGCGCAGCGTCTTCGCCAGCGAGCGGAGTCCGGCTGCCGCCGCGGAGGCGGCGGCCCCGACCCTGGGCGGCTCCGGCACGTGCCGGAACAGCGGGATGGAGAACACGAACCACCACACCGCGACCATCACGAACGAGAGGCGTACCGCTTCCGACGCTCCGGCCAGCCCGAACGAGCCCGGCGAGAGGGTCATCGCCACGTTGACGGCGAAAAGCAGCCCCCCGCCGATGTAGCCGAGGGAGTAGCCGAAGGCTGAGACCTCGTCGTATCGGGCGGGCGGGCTCACGGTCACGATGAGGGCATCGTAGAAGACCATGGCGCCCGAGAAGCCGACTGAGGCGAGGACATACACGATGGCGGCGGTGGACCAGTCCCCCTGTCCGACGAACCACAGCCCCGCCGACGCAGCGATCCCGAGTGCGGTGAATGCGCCGAGGTACTTCTTGCGAGAACCTCCTCCATCCGCGACGGCGCCGAGGATCGGCGCGGCGATGAGGATGAAGACGCTCCCGATGGAGTTCGCGAACCCGAGCTGCGCGGTGCTGGTCACCGCATCCGCGCCCGTGCTCCAGTACTGTTTGAAAAAGACCGGGAAGAAACCGGCGATGACGGTGGTCGCGAACACCGAGTTCGCCCAGTCGTACAACGCCCAGGCGAAGATGGGCCGGCTCTTGAACAGCTCTCGCACCCGTCGCCTCATGCTTCTGCCTCCTGATCTTCAGCGGTCATCGGCGATCTCGAGGGCCGCGATCCGGCACCGGCGGCAGGTTCTCCTCAAGGATGATGCACGATGCCCCTTTCTTGAGCACCAGGCGCCGCACTACGGCGCCGGCGGCTGGTTGTACTCAAGGGCCTGCTTGCCCTGGATGCATCCACTCCCGCAGCTTCGACCAACGCCTGCGCCCGGAGGCGGCCTTGACGGCGATGGCGACCGCCTTGCGTTGGCCGACCAGAACCACCAGGTGCCTGCCGCGGGTCACGCCGGTGTAGAGCAGGTTGCGTTGCAGCATGACGTAGTGTTGCGTCATGAGCGGGATGACGACGGCAGGATACTCCGAGCCCTGGCTCTTGTGGATGGTCGTCGCGTAGGCCGGCACCAGCGCGTCCAGCTCGCCGGAGCCGTAGGTGACGACGCGGTCGTCGAAACGGGCGGTGATCTCGCCCACATCGGGATCCACATCGTCGATGCGGCCGATGTCGCCGTTGTAGACCTCCTTGTCGTAGTCGTTCTCGATCTGCATCACCTTGTCGCCGGGGGCGAAGGTCCAGCCGAAGCGCTCGACCTTGCGCTCGCCGGCCGGGTTCAGGGCGGATTGGAGCTCGATGTTGAGGGACCGCGCGCCGACCCCGCCGCGGTTCATGGGGCACAGCACCTGGATGTCGCGGATCGGATCGAGACCGAAACGCCGCGGGATGCGGGTGCGGACGAGCTCGACGATCCGGAGTACGGCGGTCTCGGGATTGTCCGCCGGCACGAAGTAGAAATCGCTCTCGCCGCCGGGCTTGTCGAGATCCGGGGTGATGCCCTCGTTGATGCGATGCGCATTGACGATGATCCGGCTCATCGCCGCCTGGCGGAACACCTCGGTCAGGCGCACCACCGGGATCGCCCCGGAGGCGATGACGTCGGCCAGCACTTGGCCCGGCCCGACCGAGGGCAACTGGTCGATGTCGCCGACGATCAGCAGCGCGGCGTGGTCGGGGACCGCCTTCAGCAGTGCATGCATCAGCAAGACATCGACCATTGATGCCTCGTCGACGACGAGCAGATGGCAATCGACAGGGTTGTCCGCGTCCCTTCGGAAGCCGCCCGACATCGGGTCGACCTCGAGCAGCCGGTGAATGGTGCGCGCCTCGAATCCCGAGGTCTCGGTCATGCGCCGTGCGGCTCGCCCCGTCGGCGCGCAGAGGAGGAGGCTGGCGCCCTTGGCGGCCAGGATGCGCAGGATGGCGTTGACGATGGTGGTCTTGCCGACGCCGGGACCGCCAGTGATGACCAGCACCTTCGACGAGAGGGCTAGCCGGATCGCCGCACTCTGGCTCTTTGCGAGCGTGAGCCCGGTGTGCTGCTCGATCCAGGGAAGCGCCTTGTCCGGGTCGATCCGTGGCCAGGGGAGGGTTCCGGCCGCGATGCGGCACAGTCGGCCAGCGATGCCGTGCTCGGCCCGGTGCAGGCCGGCGAGGAAGACGAACGGCGTATCGCCGACCCGATCGGCGACGACGCTGCCCGCGGCCAGCTCCTCATCGATCGCCGTCCGGACGAGATCCTCGGGCGCTTCCAGAATTCCCGCCGCCAGCGGCAGAAGCTCTGCTGCGGGCAGTCCGCAATGCCCATCGTCCATGGCCTCGGTCAATGCATGGGCAACGCCTGCACGGATCCGGATCATGGCCGTCTTCTCGATCCCGAGCCGCATCGCGATGGCGTCGGCCGTCTTGAAGCCGATGCCACGGATGTCGCGGGCCAGCCGATACGGGTTCTCCGACATCACCTGCACCGCGTCGGCGCCGTAGGTCTTGAAGATGCGCACTGCGCGTGCGGTCCCGACCCCGTGGCCGTGCAGGAACATCATGATCTCGCGCACCGCCTTCTGCTCGGCCCAGGCGGCGGTGATTCGCTCCGCCCGCACCGGGCCGATGCCGTCGATCTCCCGCAGGCGTTCGGGGTCGGTCTCGATGATGTCGAACACGTGATCGCCGAAAGCGCGGACGAGCTTCTTCGCATAGACGGGTCCGATCCCTCGAATCATGCCGGAGCCGAGATATCTCTCGATGCCTTCGGTCGAGGTGGGCGCGGTGGCCTTCAGGAACCGGGACCGGAATTGCGGCCCGAAGGTGCGGTCGTTCACCCACTCGCCGGATGCGGTGATCCATTCCCCGGCGGCGACCGCGGCGGCGTGACCGACGACGGTCACCAGCTCCCGGTGCCCCCGCGCCTTGATGCGCAGGACGCAGAAGCCACTCTCCTCGCTGTGGAAGGTCACGCGCTCGACGGCGCCGGCAAGCACTTCACGCTCGGATGACGGAGATTCCTGCTTCATGCCGGTGCGTCCCGAAGGT
>JAKZYK010000499.1:0-4963 GCA_047514485.1 Gammaproteobacteria bacterium | reverse complement strand
CGTCGGGAGAAGAGAGTCGAAGGGGGGTGATGAGTTCGACGCGCGGCAAGGCGTCGACTCATCGGCTCACCTGAAGTTGGAGGAGGACACCGTACTGACGGCGGGCACGGCATCCCGCCGCGGAACGCGGCTTAGTTCAATCCCCATACGGTCTCATTTCCCGGCGCGCCGGGGCTTCGGCGAAGCCCCGATCGCCGCCCGCGAGGTGCCGGCGAGCATCGTTCGTGGTCATTTTCCTTGGAGTAATGTCTCGATTCGGCGCAGCCTCCCATGAGCCTCGGCGTGAACTCGGTCGATCGACGCGGCCACCGGTGCAGATGCGCCGAATTGCTCACCTGCCGTCGGCGAACACGTCCGGATCGGAGGTCTCGGCCCCTGATCGACGCGTTCGCGTAGCCACATCCCCGGCTTGAAGTGTGGGGCACATCTCGCGCCAATCGACACCGGCGTTCCGGTCCTGGGGTTGCGGGCCATCCGTGCGCGCCCGTAACGAAGCGAGAAGCTTCAAGAGCCCCGGATCTCGATTCGCCTGCCACCGGCGAGCCACGCCGTCATGTGCTCGAGCATCATGTTCACCGCGAGCGCGACGTCGCGCTCGACAAGGTGGGATTGCCTGCGCGCAATCCGTGCAATTGGCTGCGACTTCGTCGTCGCTCCATTGTCGCACCGTCGATGTCCTCGCGGCTGAGCCTCGCCGGGTGCGGGTACTCGAGCGCCATCGCTCGGGCCATCCCCGAAGGCCATCTGTTCATCACCGTGATCGCGTACCAACTCGTGCAGGTGATTCGTCGACGCCTGCGCGAGAACGGCGAGTGCGCAAGTTGGACCACACTTCGCCGGATTCTGGAAGGACAGCAACGCGTCACCGCTACCTTCCGCTGCACCGACGGGCGGACCCTGCACGTGCGCAAAGCCACACGCGCCGAACCGCCTCAGCCAGGCCATCGACGACGCCCCGGGCATCGGCCCTGCGTAGGGTGATCGACACTGTGGCTCGCGAGACCGATACAGGGCGGTCCGGTGTCCGGACGCGCGGCCGCAGAAGGAGAACCCGAGGATGAAATGGATCGCGATCGCAGCGGGAGGCATCGACGCCGGCGTGATCGCGGCAATCATGCTCGTCGGTGTCGTGGGACCGGGAAATCTGGCGGATGGACGCGTCATCACAGAGCAGGACTTCGGAAGCGCATGGCTGTTCACCGTCTCCGAGGGACGGCTCAGGTGCACCAAGAATTCCGTGACCTTTGAGGCCAACGGCTCGACTAACGCTGACCCCTCACCCGTGGGCGAATGCGACAGTGGAGTTCGGGCGGACGCTGTGCGGACCATCATTCCCGTCTTCGCGGGAATGATGGTAGGAGCGTCAATCTCGCCGATGTCGATGGTTTCATTCCCGCTTCCGCGGGAATGACGGCACCAACGCTGAAGCTGGGTGACGCTGCGTCGGGAGCGGGGAAGCAGAGCCGTGGACGGCTGCGAAGTGCTCCGCCTGCACAACACTGCACACGAGCTCGACTGCACGGTCCCGGCACGTCGAGCCCACGGCCTACGCGCGTCGAGCCCCGGGTCCATGTCGCGCACTCCCGCCCCACCCCATTCTGTCCCCTCGCGTCGCCCCCCCCGCATGGCAGTTGGGACAGGAGCATCACCGTGATACCGTCATTCGAGACCCGCATCCATCCGGCACCGACCCGCCGGTGCGAGAGGCCCGCCCATGAGCCGCCCCGACCTTCCTCCCGCCGCGATTGACTACCCCGAGTCGGACGGCAAGCGGTTGGCGGAGAACGACCCCCAGCTCCACGCCATTCACTACGCCTTCGGCGCGCTGCGACTGTACTACGCGGCGCGCGCCGACGTGTACGTCTCCGCTGATCTGCTCATCTACTACGAGGAAGGCAACCCGCGGGTATCGGTCGCGCCCGACACGTTCGTGGTGTTCGGGGTCGAGGACCGGATGTGGGGGAACTACAAGGTGTGGGAGGAGGGGAAGGGACCGGACTTCGTGCTCGAGGTGGCGTCGCCGAACACGTGGCGCGAAGACGTGGAAAGGAAGCCCGGGATCTATGCGCGGCTGGGGGTGCGGGAGTATTTCCTGTTCGACCCGACGGGGGAGCATCTGACGCCGCGGTTGCAGGGCTACCGTCTGGTGGAGGGCGAGTACGAGCGTCTGTCGGCGGTGGAGTCGATCGACCGGACGCTCGCGATGTCGAGCGAGGTGCTGGGGCTCGAGCTTCGGGCGAAGGCCGGGGGCGAGATGCGTTTTCACGACCCGTCGACGGGCGAGGACCTGCTCAGCCACGGCGAGGAGCATGCTTCGCGTGAGGCTGCCGAGTTCCGGGCCGAGCGGGAAGCCTCCGCACGACGAACGGCCGAGCTTCAGGCCGAGCAGGAGGCGGCCGCACGTCGGGCCGCCCTGGCGCGAGCCGAAGCCGCCGAGGCGCGTGTGGCGGAGCTCGAGACGCGCCTGGGGGAGGGTCGCTGACCGTCGCCGGCGCAATGTCGCCGGCGGCCGGCCGATTTCCGCCGATCTCCGAACCACACCGGCCGGCGCCGGATGATCGGGTCCCCGCCGCCGGTCGGAATGAACTGCACGACGGAATTGTCGACCTCGCGGGGGAAGCTGCTTCAGTACACCGAAGCACCAGCGAGGCTGCGCCTCGGTCCCGGGACTCTCGGGCGAACCCGAAACAGGCGGGGAGGCACCCGTCAGCTCAATGCGCCCGCGGCGCCCACCGCGGCCCGGTAGTTGTAGGTGCGGGCGTAGTTGTTCTCGATACGGGAGAGATAGCGGTTCACCGTCCGGGCGCAGTCGAGCGGGTCGGAGAGGATGTCGCTTTCGACGAAGCGGAATACCTTGCAGCCCTGCCGTTCGAGGGACTCCATGTCCGCTTTCCGGCAGGCGGCTTCCTCGGGGTCGGGCTTTGGCACCTCGCGTCCCTGCGCGATGCAATGGATCGCGATCTTCTCGACCACGTCGCGCCGCTCCTTCACGTCGTCGAAGAGGGCGACGACGAGCAGGTCGGTGGCCGCTTCGCCGAGGCACTGCCGGGGCACGAGCAACGCGCCGATGCGGTTGTGCGGCGCGCGGTGGTTTCGCTCGATCCGATCCGCGACGAATGCATCGAATTCCCCGGCCGGAACGGGCTCGCAGATGAATCGGGTGACGACGCCGGCGATCGCGACCGCGAGGCGGGCCTCGAGCACGTTCGCGAAGTGCGGCCGACCGAAGCGGATCACGTCGTCGATCGTGTAACGCACCTTGGACTCGACCTTCTCGATCTCGGCCTCGACGAGCCTCCGGTAGGCCCACTCCCTGAAGCCTTCGCCGGGAACCCACTCGCGATGGTGCGCGGACATGTCGCTTGCCCTCCCGTTGCCGGTCAGTATGCGCCGCCGAGGCTCGGACGCGCGCGCAGGTCCGGGTCGCGCTCCGTTCCCGGTGGAATCGGCTCGTCCACGGTGACCACCGCGTTGCGGTACGCGCGGGGACTCACGCCCTGGTGGTCCCGGAAGAACCGGGCGAAGTTGCTCTGGGCGCTGAAGCCCAGATCCGCTGCGATGTCGTGGATGGGGCGCAACCCCGATCCGAGCTCGCACACCGCCTGCTCCATGCGCAGCATGTTCCAGAACACGCTCGGGGTCAGGGTGGTGCTGCGGCGGAACAGGTCGAAGAAGTGCTGGCGGGACAGCCCCACGGAGCGCGCAAGGGCCTCGAACCCCAGGCGTTCGCTGATGCGGGACTGCATGAACTCGATTGAACGCCGGATGCGGCGATCGATGGGATCCACCCGGGCGAAGCACTCGGACTTGCGCTCGGTCGTCGCGACCGGCGCCTGCCGCATCCGGTCCGCGAGCGTGACCAGCAGCTCTTCCACGAAGGCTCGGTCCTCTCCCTCGCCGTAGATCATCTCGGCGTTCAGGGTGCTGACCAGCGTTCGCAGTCGGGGGCTCACCCGGACTCCGTGGCAGGGAAAGCATTGCCGGCGGCGGAAGCCGTCGAGGCGCGCGGCGAGCCACGAGGGGTCCAGGTGGAGCGCGAGAATGAGCGACGGCGCGCTTCCCGGCGCCTTGGGGTACCAATGCGGCTCCCAGGGATTGACGGCGACCGCCCACTCGGCGCCGAGAGGGAGGCGCCGGTCGTGGAGCCCGAACCAACCGTCGGCGCCCGCCACCTTGAACAGCAGGTGGGCGTGGGGGTGCGCGTGCACCACCAGCCGGCGGTCCATCTCCAGCACCGCGACGCGACCGAACGGACCATGCCGGATGCGAAGCGCCTTGGTCATGGGCTCTCCGGTTGGTGTGGATCCCTCAACCGCTCACGCAACCGCTCACGACTGGAACCCGCGTCCTCCGGATTCGATCGCGCGGCACGTGGCGCCACGTCTCGTCAGGCGAATCGGCGAGGGCCGACGGGTCGTGTCGAGCTCGAGCGTCACGATGCCTTCACTATCCGAACCGTCGCACGACCTGCGCCATCCACCGAGACGGATTCCGGTCGCACTGAACCGGAAACCTACGGGGCGAAGCTATCAACGCCCAAATTCGAGCGTCAAGGAATCGGGGTGCGAAACCGACTCCGGGATAAGACCGCTCGATCTCGGGGTTTGGCCAGACCGGCCCGTACGCTCCGCGCGGCGGCTTCGACCTCATCGCTTCGGGCATGTCCGGACTGATGAGCATCAACGGGCCTGCCGAGGGCCCGCCGTTCCGCATCCCGATTCCGATCACCGACCTCGGGGCGGGGCTCAACGGCGCCATCGGCATCCTCGCCGCTCTCGCCGCCCGCGAGCGGACCGGACTCGGCCAGCATGTCGACACCTCCCTGTTCGAGTCCGGCCTGTCCCTGGGCGTGTACGAGGCGGCCGGGGTCTTCGCGACCGGCGAAGTTCCCGAACGGCTCGGGCAGGGGCACCGCGGCAGCGCTCCGTACCAGCTCTTCCCCACCGCCGACGGCTACATCAAC
>JAKZYK010000498.1:0-6933 GCA_047514485.1 Gammaproteobacteria bacterium | reverse complement strand
GGCTCGGGCGGAGCGGGCCTGTTCGCCGCGCTTCACGTGCTCAAGGCCGCGCCCGATCTGAAGGTCACGGTTGTCGCCAAGGGCCTTCTGGGCAAGTGCGGTTGTACCCGAATGGTCCAGGGCGGCTACAACGTGGCCCTTTCGCAAGGCGATTCGGTGGAACGTCACTTCATGGACACCATCATCGGTGGCAAGTGGTTGCCGCACCAGGCCATCGCGTGGAAGCTTTGCGAGTCCGCAGTCGTACGGGTGCGCGAGCTCGAGAACGAGATCGGCTGCTTCTTCGATAGAAATCCGGATGGTTCGCTGCACTACAAGGCCTTCGCCGGGCAGACGTTCGATCGGACGGTTCACAAGGGCGATCTCACGGGCATCGAGATCATCAACCGGCTGATGGAGCAGGTGCTCGGCAGCTCGGTCGAGCGGATGGAAGAGCACCGCGCCGTCGCATTGATTCCGAGCCGGGCAGGCGACAGCCTGGCTGGCGTCCTGCTCATCGACATGCGTCGCGGCGTCTTCCGATTCGTACGTGCAAGAGCGGTTCTGATGGCCACCGGCGGTGGTCCCACCATGTATCGCTACCACACGCCTTCCGGGGACAAGAGCATGGACGGTCTGGCGATGTCGCTCAGACTCGGCCTCCCGGCGCGGGACATGGAGATGGTGCAGTTTCACCCCACCGGACTTCTCGGCGGAGACGACACCCGGATGACCGGAACCGTGCTCGAGGAAGGACTCCGTGGCGCGGGTGGGCATCTGCTCGGCGCCGACGGGCGCCGGTTCATGCTCGAGTACGACGAGCTCGGCGAGCGCGGCACGCGCGACATCGTGAGCCGGGCCATCTACAGCGAGATGCGCAAGGGCAATACGACACGCAGGGGAGGTGTGTACCTGTCCATGAGCCATATCGGACCGGCCGAGGTACGCGAGCGCTTCCGCGGCATGGTCAGACGCTGCGCCGATTGCGGCTTCGACCTCGCCGCGGGCAAGGTGGAGGTGGTCCCGACTGCACATTACTTCATGGGTGGGCTGGTCTGCGATCCGGATACGCGCACCGGGTTGCCCGGGCTGTACGTCGCAGGCGAGGACGCGGGCGGTGCACATGGTTCCAACCGCCTGGGCGGCAACGGCGTCGCCAACTCGACCGTGTACGGAGGCATCGCCGGCGACGTCATGGGCGTCGAGGCCAGGACCCGACTGCTTGCAGATCCTGACGAAGCTCTTCTCGACGCCGAGATTGCCCGTGCCCTCCATCCATTCTCGAAACCGCGCGGCGACGTTCACGCCATCCGCGAGCGTCTGATGCGGATCATGTGGGACGACGTCGGAATCATGCGTACCGCACAAGGCATCGAGCGGGGCATCGAGAAGATCTCCGAGCTGAAGGGCGAGCTGATGGAGACGGGTCTTGACGACGCCGACAGGGTATTCAACCTGACATGGCATGACTGGCTGAACATCCAGAATCTGATCGACGTGTCCGAGACCATCGCGAAGGCCGCGTTCTCCCGCGAGAACTCGCGAGGCGCGCATTTTCGAGAGGATTTTCCCGATCAAGGCGATCTCCACACCTCGTATTTCACCGTCGTTCGACGAACCGCCGACGATGTCGTTGTCGACCGCGAGCCAGTGGAGTTCACCATCGTCAAGCCGGGCGAGTCGCTCGTCGGCGACTTGGCTCGAGTGCAGCCGGCGGCACAGGCCTGAGGAAGTGAGCATGATTCCCATAGATGCGATTCGTTCCACTGCCGCGAAGCTCATGGAAAAGGCCGCCATCGAGATCCCGGACGACTATCTGGGCGGCGTGCGGGCGGCAGCGCAAGCCGAAGGCGGCGGTCTGTCGTGCTTCGTGCTCAAGACAATGCTGCAAAACTACGATGTCGCGAAGCAGGACCGCCGGGCGATGTGCGGCGATACCGGAATTCCCCGGTGGTACGTGAAGATGGGCAACGATGCCCGCGTCGAAGGAGGCTTCTTCGCGCTCGAGGCTGCGCTGCGCCAGGCGACGGCTCACGCGACGCTGGAAGTCCCGCTGCGGCCGAATCGCGTCCATCCCTTGTGGCGCACGGACCACAACAACAATGTCGGAATCAACGCTCCGGAGATCGAGTACGCGCATGAGCCGGACGGTGAGTGGATCGACCTGATCACCGTGCACAAGGGAGGGCTGTTCGGCACCGACTACCGCATGCTGTTTCCAAGCGACGGGGTTCAGGGCATCAAGCGGTTCTTCCTCGATTGCCTGGTAGCTTTCGGCAAGCGGGGGCTGGCCTGCCAGCCGGCCATCATCGGCGTGGGGCTCGGCGGGGCGAAGGACGCGTGCATGGTGCTCGGAAAGCGTGCGGCCTGCTTGAGGACGGTCGGTGACCGAAACCCGGATCCGAAGATCGCGGCGCTGGAGCTCGAACTGACGGAGGCAGGCAATTCCATCGGCATGGGAGCCATGGGGTTCGTCGGCAACTCCATGGTCATCGATACTCACATCGAGGTTGGGTACTGCCACACCGGCGGGATGCAGATGAGCGTCCATGCCTTCTGCCTTGCCTCACGACGGGCCTGTGCCCGCATTCAGCCCGACGGGTCGGTCGAGTACCGCACCGACCCCCAGTGGTTTACGCCTTACATGCGCCGGGAGACGGTCGAGTGGCCAGCGACGGAAACTTCAAGACAGTACGCCTGAGCTCCAATCCGGACAGGGCAACGCTTGACGCGCTCGAGCTCGGCGACATCGTCTACCTGGACGGCGTGGTCTATACCGGTCGCGAAGGCGTCTACAAGAAAGTCGTCGAGGACGGCGCGGCACTGCCAATCGACCTTCCCACCGAGAGCGCAGTCAACTTCCACTGTTCCCCCGCCGCCGCACCGAACCGCGCTGGCGGGTACACCGTGGGCGCCGTCACCGGCACCGCCTCGTTCCGGTTCTCCAAGTGGCTGGAGGACTGGTTCAGAATTTCCGGCTCCACGCTGATCATCGGCAAGGGCGGCATGCGTCCCGACGACTACCGGCGCTACTTCGTTCCGAATGGGGCCATCTATCTGACCACGGTGGGTTATGGAACGGGTGCGCTGCTCGGGCGCGGCGTCAAGAAGGTCCGCGAAGTGCATTGGCTGGAAGAGCTGGGGATCGCCCAGGCAATGTGGGTCCTGGAAGTCGAGCGCTTCGGTCCGTTCATCGTCGAGAGCGACCTCGAAGGCAAGAGCCTGTTCGAACGTGAGAACGAGAAGATCGCGAAGCGCTTGCCGGACGTGTACGCGGGCACCAGGCCACCCGTTCTGAAGCGGTTCGGCGAGACCGACGATCGCAGCGACGAGATCATCTAGCCCGGGAAACGACACTGATGACCGATCGACTGAACGACGTACCGCAGTTCGAACTGACGGTCGAACAGCAAGCGTTGAAGGAACGCGCCCGCGAGCTCGCGCGCGAGGTCATCGAGCCGCGTGCGGCCGAGGTGGACCGCACCGAACAATACCCGTGGGACAACATCAAGGCGTTGCGCGGCGCCGGGTTCATGGGCATGACGATCCCCGAGGCCTATGGCGGCCAGGGGCGAAGCTTCCTCGACACGACGCTCGTCATCGACGAGATGGCGCAAGCGTGCGGGGTCACCGGCCGCATAGTGGTGGAAGCGAACATGGGGGCGATTTCGGCCCTCATGCTCTACGGGACGCAGACGCAGAAGCGCCTCGGCGCGGAGCTGGTGCTCGCCGGCGACAAACCCGCGATCTGCATCACCGAGCCCGATGCGGGAAGCGCCGCCGGGGAGATGACCACCCGCGCCGACAAGCGTGGCGACGCCTACGTCATCAACGGCAAGAAGCACTGGATCACCGGCGGTGGCGTCTCTCGCCTGCATCTGGTGTTCGCGCGGGTGTTCGACGAGCGTGGCGTCGAGCAGGGGATTGGCGGCTTCATCGCGATCCGCGACGAGACTCCGGGGCTCGTGATCGGCACCCGCGAGCCGGCGATGGGCCTGCGCGGCATCCCCGAGACCGAAGTCCTGTTCGAGGAAATGGAGGTCCCGGCCGACCGCGTCCTCATGCCCCCGCGCGGGTTCGGCCGCGGGTTCGCGGATCTGATGAACGCCTACAACTCGCAGCGGGTGGGGGCGGCGACGGTCGCACTCGGCATCGCGGACGGGGCCTACCAGCGCGCCCTCGCCTATGTCGGCGAGCGCGAGCAGTTCGGGCGGCCGATCGCCGAGTTCCAGGGCCTGCAATGGATGCTCGCGGACATGAGCATCCAGATCGCGGCGGCCCGGCTCATGATCCACAAGGCGGCGGCGAGCGCCGCTCCGTTTCCTGACGCCACCTTGGCCGCCCAGGCCAAGATCTTCTCATCGGACATGGCGATCAAGGTCACCAACGATGCGCTCCAGTGCTTCGGGGCCCGCGGCTACTCCCGCAACCTGCCGCTCGAGCGCATGGCCCGCGATGCGCGGATGTTCACCATCGGCGGGGGCACCGCGCAGATCCTGCGCACGGTGGTGGCGTCGCGCATCCTGGATCGCAAGCTGCCGCAGACGCGCGACGGATACAGCCGGCTGGCGGCGAAAGGACAGGAGCAATTGCGCCGGTAGCTCCGCCTTGCGCACCGAGCATCCAGAACCCTGATTGTCCGCCGATGTCCTACCGACGACGTTCCAGGGTGAAGCTCACGGATGTGGATGAACGCTGCGTCATGCCGTGTTGACTCCTCTGGTTGAGTACGCGACCGAGCACACAGGTCCCGCACCGCGGGAATGGTCATGGATGGCCGTTCCCCGCGGTGCCCGCACGCACCCAACGGTCGTTAGCCCTGATCGACGACCTTGGTCGCGTTCCGCATGACAAGGGTCTCGGCTGCTTCACGTTGACGCTCCCGGACAGCAATATCGAGGGGGGTGGCGCGGTACACGTTGCGTGCGTCGGGGTCGGCACCGGCAGCGAGGAGTGTCTTGATGGCGCCCGTGCGACCACGCCAGGCGGCGTAGTGCAGCGCTGTGTTGTCGGCGAGGTTGCTCGCGTTGGGATCGACCCCCGCCTTGATGAGCGCTTCGATGGCCTCGACATCGCCCCTCTCGGCGGCGTTGCACGCGCGCCGACCTTCGCGGCTCGCCATGCAATGGATTACTAACGTACGAAAAATGAAGTGAAATGTGTGTTACGTTTTGCCAGATTCAGGTGAATATTCTGCGATATTCTGGCATTTGGAACGATCCAGGTGGCCCACTGGATCAATCTGCGCCGGACACTGCCCCGCCCCGCAATCCGTATCCGGGCGGACGCGAACCGCGGTCGGCACCGCGTGCGACGGAGGCGCCCTGATGACGACACCCGCCGATTTGACGCCAGGGAATGAGAATTCGAACGAGCGCTTCTCCAGCCTGACCGCGGCGATGCTGCGCATCAGCGCAAGCCTCGACCTCCCGACCGTGCTCCGAGAGGTGGTGGAGAGCGCCCGCGCACTGACCGGCGCGCGCTACGGCGCCATCGCCACCATCGACGAGGCTGGCGAGCCTCAGGACTTCGTCACTTCCGGCTTCACGGAGAAGGAGCACCGGCGGCTCGCGGAGTGGTCCGACGGGCCGCGGCTCTTCGAGCACTTGCGCGACCTCCCGGGACCGCTCCGGATGGCGGACGCCCCGGCCTATGTGCGCGACCTCGGCTTCTCCACCGACCGACTGCCCTCGAAGACCTTTCAGGGTACGCCGATGCGCCATGGCGGCGTGCATGTCGGCAACTTCTACCTCGTCGAGAAGGAAGGCGGGGCCGAATTCACGGACGCGGACGAGGAGGTCCTGGTGCTGTTTGCCTCTCAGGCGGCGAGCGCCATCGCCAACGCGCGCACCTACCGGGCCGAGCAGCGCGCGCGCGCCGACCTCGAAGCCCTGGTCGAGACCTCGCCGGTCGGCGTCGTGGTGTTCGATGTGCGCACCGGCAACATGGTGTCGCTCAACCGCGAGGCAAGACGCATCGTGGAGGGTCTGCGCATGCCGGGCCGCCCCGTTGACGAGCTGCTTCGGGTCCTCACCTGCCGGCGCGCGGACGGTACGGAGATCGCGCTCGACCGCTTCCCGCTCACGGGCGAGCTGAGCAGCGCCGAGGCAGTGCGCGCCGAGGAGATCGTGCTCTCGACCCCCGACGGGCGCAGCGTCACGACGCTCGTCAACGCGACGCCGATCCAAGCCGAGGATGGCGAGGTCGAATCGGTGGTGGTCACCCTGCAGGACTTGGCGCCGATCGAGGAGCTCGACCGGATGCGGGCCGAGTTTCTCGGCATGGTGAGCCACGAGCTTCGCACGCCGCTTGCTGCGATCAAGGGCTCGACGGCGACGGTGCTCGGCACCACGGGAGGCTTCGGCGCGGCGGAAACGCAGCAGTTCTTCCGCATCATCGACGAGCAGGCGGATCGCATGAGTGGGCTCATCGGGGATCTGCTCGATGCGGGGCGCATCGACACCGGCACGCTCTCGGTCTCGCCCGAGCCCTCGGAGGTGGGCGCGCTGGTCGACCAGGCGCGGACAACGTTCCTCTCCGGCGGCGCCGGGCACAGCATTCTCATCGACCTGCCGCCGGACCTCCCCCGGGTGATGGCCGATCGGCAGCGCATCGTGCAGGTGCTGAACAACCTGCTGTCCAACGCGGCCCGTCACTCGCCGCGGTCCTCGCCCATCCGGGTCGCGGCCGAGCGCGATGGCATCAACGTCGCGGTCTCGGTCAGCGACGAAGGCCGGGGGATAGCGCCGGAGAGGCTACCGCAGCTGTTTCGAAAGTACGCCGGCGCGGGCGGTGGGGAGCGCGGCGTGGGGGGCGGTCTGGGGCTCGCCATCTGCAAGGGGCTCGTAGAGGCGCACGGCGGGCGCATCCGGGCCGCGAGCCCGGGCACCGGTCAGGGCACGCGCTTCACTTTCACAATCCCCGTGTCCGAAGAGGCGGGCGGCGAGGCGACGC
>JAKZYK010000497.1:0-4671 GCA_047514485.1 Gammaproteobacteria bacterium | reverse complement strand
CTCTCATCTCATCATGGCCGCCGCCATCGAGCGCTTCGGTACCGAGACGCAGAAGCGGCAGTATCTCCCACGGTGCGCGAGCGGCGAGCTACGCGGCGCGGTCGCGCTCACCGAGCCCGACTGCGGCACGGACTTGCAGGGTATCCGCACCCGGGCGGAGAAGCGCGGCGGCCGCTACGTGGTCAACGGCGCCAAGATGTGGATCAGCAACAGCGTCCACGGAAACATTCTCACCGCGCTGGTGAAGACCGATCCGGGCACCGCGCCCCCGCACAAGGGGATGAGCCTGCTCATCGTGGAGAAGGGTTTTCCCGGCTTCAAGGTCGCGCGAAAACTCAAGAAGATCGGCTACAAAGGCATCGACACCGGTGAGCTCGTGTTCGACGACTGCGAAGTTCCGCAAGAGAACCTCGTCGGCGCGGTGGAGGGCCGGGGCTTGCAGCAGATCCTCGGCGGCCTGGAGCTCGGCCGGATCAACGTCGCGGCGCGCGGATGCGGCATCGCCCGAGTCTGTCTCGAGGAGAGCCTCGCGTACGCGCAGATCCGCAAGACCTTCGGCCAGCCGATCTGCGAGCATCAGTCGATCCAGATCAAGCTCGCGGAGATGGCGACCCGGCTCGAGGCGTCCCGCCTCCTCACCGAGTCCGCCGCGCGTGCCTACGACACCGGCGAGCGCTGCGACATGGAAGCGGGGATGGCGAAGCTCTTCGCCACCGAGACCGCCATGTTCAACGCCACCGAGGCGATGCGCATCCACGGCGCCTACGGCTACTCGAAGGAGTTCAACATCGAGCGCTACTATCGCGACGCGCCGTTGCTCGCGATCGGCGAAGGCACCAACGAGCTGCAGCGGCTCATCATCGCGAAGCAGCTCGTGAAACGGAATCCGGCGTAGGAGCAGGACCATGCCTTGTCCGGACGGAACCGTCCCGAAAACGCGGGCATCTCGTTCGCTCTCGAAGAACGCGGGTGCCCCGCCTGCGCTCCTCATACGCGGGTGGGCCGCCCGCGCTCACCGTAACCGGCACCGATGACCCTCCCCCTCGCAGGCGTCCGTGTGCTCGCCGTCGAGCAGTACGGCGCGGGCCCCTTCGGCACGATGTTCCTCGCCGATCAGGGCGCGGAGGTCATCAAGATCGAGCCGCCGGAGGGCGGCGACTTCGCCCGCGACGTCGGGCCGTTCTACTTCGCAGAGCACGACAGCGTGTTCTTCCACGCGTTCAATCGCAACAAGAAGAGCATGACCCTCGATCTCCGCCAGCCCGAGGGCTTGGGCGTCCTCCATGCCCTGGTCGGCTCGGCGGACGCGGTCGCTTCGAATCTGCGCGGAGACGTCCCGGAAAAACTCGGACTCACCTATGCACACCTCGCGACGCACAACCCGCGTATCGTCTGCGCGCACCTGAGCGCCTATGGTCGGACCGGATCACGGGCGAGCTGGCCCGGATTCGACTACCTGATGCAGGCCGAAGCCGGCTGGTTCTCGGTGACCGGGGAGCCGGGCGGACCGCCAACTCGTTTCGGGCTGTCCGTGGTCGACCTGATGACGGGCCTCGGGCTGGGCTACGCGGTGCTCGCCGGCATCATCAGCGCCCGTGCGAGCGGCGAAGGCCGCGACCTCGACGTGAGCCTCTTCGACATGGCGCTGCACAACCTCAACTACCCCGCCGCGTGGTACCTGAACGAAGGCCACGTGGTGGAGCGTCTCCCTCGGTCCGCGCACCCGTCGCTCACCCCGTGTCAGCTCTATCGCACCGCCGACGGCTGGATCTACATCATGTGCAACAAGGAGAAATTCTGGCCGGCGCTGTGCACGAAGCTCGACCGGCCCGAATGGATCGCGGATCCGCGGTTCGTCACTTTCAAGGAACGTCTCGCGCACCGGGAGACGGTCGCCGAGCTTCTCGACGCGGCATTGTCGTCACGCACCACCGCCGAATGGCTCGATCATTTCGCCGGCGTAGTGCCCGCCGCCCCCATCAACGACATTGCCCAGGCGCTCGACAACCGGTTCGTGACCGAGCACGACCGCATCCAGCATCTCGCTCATCCGGTGCGGGGAGACATCCGCCTCGTCGCCCCGCCGGTAAGAACTGACGAGCCTTCACCAAATCGGGCGGCGCCGGCCCTCGGCGAGCATACCGATACCCTGCTCGCGGAGATCGGCTACGACCCGGAGGGGATTCGGCGCTTGCGCGACGCACGGGTGGTCTGAGCCGCGGCCACCCGAAACATCGCAGACCAGCGGGTCCAACCGCGGTGCCGGCAAGTCGATACCGTGAGCACGGCGAAGGACCGCCCTGCAACCGCGCTTCAAGCTCGGCGATGCGTGCCTCGGCCGCCCCGGCGGCTTCGTGTGCTCGAATCGCCCGTGGTGCTCGTCGGCGCAAGCCGCCCGCGCAAGTGAGCCGTCGGTTCAGGCCGGCAATACCCTGCACCAGCCGTGCGGGTCGTCGTGTTCGCCGAGCTGGATGCCGGTGATCCGATCGTAGAGCCACTGGGTCACCGGGCCGGACGCATTGGCGTTGACGCGGATCTCCTCGTCCCTGTACGCCATGGTGCCGACCGGAGAGATCACCGCCGCCGTCCCCGCGCCGAACGCTTCATCGAGCGCGCCATCCTTTGACGCATTGACGATCTCGTCGATCGTGATCCGGCGCTCGACGACCTTGTGGCCATTCTCGCGCAGCAGCGTGATCACCGCATCGCGGGTGATGCCGGGGAGGATGGTGCCGCGCAGCTCGGGGGTGACGACATGGCCGTTGATACGAAAGAAGATGTTCATCGCGCCGACTTCTTCGACGTATCGGTGCTCGACGCCGTCGAGCCACAGCACCTGCATGTATCCCTCCCGGCGCGCGAGCTCCGCGGGATACAGGCTGCCGGCGTAGTTGCCGGCGGTCTTGGCTGCGCCGGTTCCGCCGGGCGCGGCGCGGGTGTAGGTGTCCTCGACCTTCAACGTCACCGCCGGCATGCTCTCGTCGAAGTACGAACGCACCGGAGAGGTCATCACCAGCATCCGGAACGCGCGCGAAGGTCGCACCTCCAGATGCGCCTCGTTGCTGAAGATGATGGGACGGATATAGAGCGACTCCCCGCGCCGCGCCGGGATCCAGGCCCGATCGATAGCGACCAGCCGCTCCACTCCGGCAAGAAAGATTGCGGGGTCGATCCGCGGGACGCACAGGCGATCACAGGACGTCTCGAGCCGGTGCGCATTCACGTCCGGCCTGAAGATGCGCACCCGGCCGTCGCCGCCTCGAAACGCCTTCATGCCTTCGAATACGGCCTGCCCGTAGTGCAGGGCCGCGTTGCCCGGCTCCATCTCGATCGGCCCGTAGGGGATGATCCGGGGCCGGTGCCACTCCCCATCCTCCCACTCCATGCTGAACATGTGATCGCAGAAGACGTTGCCGAAGCCGAGGTTGTCGAAGTCGACATCCTCACGCCGGCTCCTTGAAACAAGTTCGAGTTCGAGATTGGAGAGCATCGATGTTTGACCGCGTTCGGACAGGGGGATCCGGCCGCGCTCCGAAACCCGGGCCGGCCGAGCAGGCTGGAAGGTTAGGCGAATCGCGAAGTCGTCACAATGACTCGCCGCCGTGCTCCCGTCAGGATTCTTTCATGCTGCGGGGCGTGCACGTCGTATGATCGCGCCCTGCGTCGCAACGCGGCCCCATCCGCTTCACTGAGGAGAACCGCCATCGAGATCGTCATTCTTCCCGGCGATGCCATCGGGCCGGAGATCAGTGCCGTGACTCGAACGGTGCTGGAATCGATCGATGCGAAACACTCCCTGGGGCTCGTGCTCACCAAACATCCCATCGGATTCACGAGCCTCGCGACGCAAGGCACGTCGCTTCCCCCGGCCACTCTCGAAGCGGTGCGTGCGGCCGACGGCGTCATCCTCGCGCCGGTCGATACCTACGCGTATCCGCCTCGTGAGGAGGGCGGGATCAACCCGTCCGCGGCGATCCGCATCGCACTCGATCTCTACGCCAACATCCGCCCCGCGAAGACGTGGCGAGGCGTGCCTGCGACGGCGTCGAACATGGACTTGATCGTGGTGCGGGAGAACACAGAGGGATTCTATGCCGACCGCAACATGGCCGTCGGTACCGGGGAGTTCAAGCCGACCGACGATGTCGCCCTCGCGGTACGCAAAATCACACGGCACGGATCGATGCGTATCGCCCGCGCCGCGTTCGAGCTCGCCCGCCGCAGACGCCGGCACGTGACCGTGGTCCACAAGGCCAACGTGTTCGCGATCAGCGACGGCCTGTTCCTCGAATGCGTACATGCCGTCGCGAGCGAATACCCGGACGTGACCCTCGACGAATCGATCATCGACGCGATGGCCGCGAAGCTCGTGCGGACCCCCGACGCCTTCGACGTCGTGGTCACGACAAACATGTACGGCGACATCCTGTCCGACGAAGCGACGGAGCTCGCAGGTGGACTCGGGCTCGGCGGCGCGCTCAATGCCGGCGACGATCATGGTGTCGCTCAGGCAACGCATGGCGCGGCGCCTGATATCGCCGGGCGGGGAATCGCCAATCCGGCCGCATTGATGCTGTCTTGCGCGATGCTTCTCGAATGGCTCGGTGTACGCCACCGGCGAACCGACTTGAGCGACGCCTCGGCCGAGCTCGACTCGGCGATAGCCACCGC
>JAKZYK010000496.1:0-3978 GCA_047514485.1 Gammaproteobacteria bacterium | reverse complement strand
AGACACCCTGATCATCAAGAAGTACATCCACATCGGCATCGCGGTGGATACCCCGAACGGCCTGATGGTGCCGGTTCTGCGCGACGCCGACCGCAAGAGCGTGTACGACCTCGCGCGCGAGATGGCCGAACTCGGCGCCCGGGCGCGCGACGGCGCGTTGAAACCAGGCGAGCTCCAGGGCGGCACGTTCACGATTTCGAGCCTCGGCGGGATCGGGGGCACCGCATTCACGCCGATCATCAACGCTCCGGAGGTCGCCATCCTGGGTCTCTCCCGCTCACGTATGGCGCCGGTGTGGGACGGCTCCGCGTTCGCGCCTCGCCTCATGCTGCCGCTCGATCTTTCGTGGGACCACCGCGTCGTGGACGGCGCGGAGGCGGCCCGCTTCCTCGTACACCTCACCCGTCTCCTCAGCGACGTGCGGCGGTTGCTGCTGTAGTGAAGGAAATGGTCTGCTCAGCGAGCCGCGAGACCTCCGCAACACGCCCGCGTGGGAACATGCGCCCGTCAAGGCGCCAAGGAACCGGAGCATGGCCGAGCCGCTGACCGTCACCGTCCCCGACATTGGCGACTTCGGCGACGTCCCGGTCATCGAGGTGCTCGTCGCTCCCGGCGATCGAGTCGATGTGGAGACGCCTCTCGTCACCCTCGAGAGCGACAAGGCGACGATGGATGTTCCCTCGCCGCATGCAGGAACTGTCGAATCGGTCATGGTGGCGGTAGGGGACATGGTGTCGGAGGGCGCACCGCTCGTAACCGTCGCTGTCGACGCCGCTGCGACACCGGCAGACGCGTCGCAAACGGCCGGCGGCGCCCCGGCCTCGGACGGCGGTGGGACGGACACCCCTGACGTACAGGGAAGGACTGCGGAACCATCGCAAGCCCGGTCCGCCGACATCGAGGCGGACGTCGTGGTCCTGGGAGCGGGTCCGGGCGGCTACACCGCCGCGTTTCGCGCCGCGGATCTGGGCTTGCGCACCGTGCTGGTCGAGCGATATCCGACCCTTGGCGGGGTGTGCCTCAACGTCGGATGCATACCCTCGAAGGCGCTGCTCCACACCGCCGCGGTTATCGACGGCGCTGACGAGATGGTCGCGCACGGCATCGAGTTCGGTCCGCCGTCCATCGACCTCGCGAAGCTCGCGGGATGGAAGAACAAGGTCGTCGGACGACTCACCCGCGGACTCGCCGGGCTTGCGAAGCAGCGCAAGGTTCAGGTCGTGCACGGCAATGGCGCGTTCTCGTCGCCGCATCGGCTGAGCGTCGCCGGCTCCGACGGAACCACGGAGATCGAATTCCGGCACGCGATCATCGCGGCCGGATCGCAGGCGATCGAGATCCCCGGATTTCCGAACGACGACCCCCGACTGATGGATTCCACCGGTGCGCTGGTGCTCGACGAAGTGCCGGGGCGTCTCCTCGTCATCGGCGGCGGCATCATCGGCCTCGAGATGGCCACGGTGTACGCGGCACTCGGCTCGCGGGTGACGGTGGTGGAGCTGATGGATGGGCTCATCCCCGGATGCGACCGCGACCTCGTCAAGCCGCTGGAACAGCGCATTCGCGCCCGGTACGAGTCCATCCTGCTTTCGACCAGGGTCACCGGAATATCACCGGAGGACACCGGCCTGCGCGTCTCCTTCGAGAGCACGGGCGGGAACGGGGATGCTCCGGCCGAGGAGACGTTCGATCGCGTCCTCGTCGCGGTCGGCCGGCGCCCCAACGGCGATCGGATCGGCGCCGGGAATGCCGGAGTGCACGTCGACGAGCACGGGTTCATCCCCGCCGACCGCCAGCAGCGCACCAACGTCGATCACATCTTCGCCATCGGCGACATCGCCGGGTCGCCGATGCTCGCCCACAAGGCGACCCACGAAGGCAAGGTGGCGGCGGAGGTATGCGCCGGGCACAAGGCGAGCTTCGACGCGCTGGCCATCCCGTCGGTGGCGTACACCGATCCGGAAGTCGCGTGGACCGGGCTCACAGAGACCGCGGCACGCGAACAGGGGGTCGAGTTCGACAAGGCGGCCTTTCCCTGGGCCGCGAGCGGGCGGGCGCTCGGCATCGGCCGCAGCGAGGGGCTGACCAAGGTGCTGTTCGACAAGGAGACCGGACGGCTGCTCGGGGCCGGCATCGTTGGCCCGCACGCCGGCGATCTCATCGCGGAAGCGACGCTCGCGATCGAGATGGGCGCGGACGCCCGGGACATCGGCCTCACCATCCATCCCCACCCGACGTTGTCGGAGACGATCAACTTCGCGGCGGAGATGGTGGACGGAACGATCACCGACCTCTACGTGCCGCGCCGTGGGAGGTAGCCCGGAAGGCTCGCCGGTCCCACTCGCATCGACCGTGATCGGCCAAGGCCCGCCCACCCTCATCCTTCACGGCCTGTTCGGCTCCGGCGTCAACTGGCGCAGCATCGCACGGCGGCTCGAGACCCGGCTCGAGTGCCACCTGGTCGACCAGCGCAACCATGGTCGGTCCCCGCACGCACGCGGCATGGCGTACCCGGCGCTTGCCGCGGACGTGCTCGGCTACCTCGACGCGCGCCGGATCGATCGGGCCGGGCTCATCGGACACAGCATGGGCGGCAAGACCGCGATGACCCTGGCCCTACTGGCTCCCGAACGTGTCCGCTGGCTGATCGTCGCCGACATCGCACCGGCCTCGTCACCGAGCGATCACCGGCCGATTCTCGATGCGCTGAAGGCATTGCCGATCGATACCCTCGCCTCCCGCACCGGCGCGGACGCCGCGCTCGCGCGCGCGGTTTCCGAATCCCGGGTTGCGGCAGTTCCTGCTTCAGAACCTCGTCTCCGGCGGCACCGCTCTGCGCTGGCGCATCGATCTCGATGCGATCGCGGACGCGCTGCCGGAGCTCACCGGCTTCCCATCGGCAACGAGCGCCGCCTGTGAAGGCCCGACCCTGTTCCTGCGCGGCGCCCGGTCGGACTACGTGGCAGCGCACCACGAGCCGCGGATCCGCGCCCTCTTCCCCGCCGCGTCCATCACCACCATCGCCGCGGCCGGACATTGGCTGCACGCCGAGCAGCCGGCCGCGGTCACAGCGCGGATCGTGCAGTTGCTCGACGACGCGGCGCCCGGTTGTTGAAGCTCTGTCTCCATCAGTGGCGACCACCGCCGCCCGGTTCAAAACAGCGCCAGCAAGCCTCCGAGGCTGCGGACTTGACTCGCGTGCTTCGAGAGGCTCGCCGCACCGAGCCGCGCCGAGCCGGAGGCATTCGAGACGGTTCGGGCCGGCAAACGCGAGATTCACCGCACCGGCGAACGCCGGCTCCTCTCCCGATCCCGTCGTGACCGCCATACCCCCGGCATGTACGCCGGCCAGCGAGTGTTGATCACGGAGACCAGCTAAGGGATGATGATGCACCGTCCATTCGGCGGGCGCCGCCCAGATACGGAAGCTGGACCATTCAGCGGTGGCGCGCCAATCGCCCGATCGGGCGGCCATGCAGAGAACCACCTGCCCGGCTGGAAGGCGAGATCAAGAACCATGTCCCGATTGCACCCGATGATCATCGAGCCATCGACACCCACTCCATGAGCGACTCCGGCGCCAATCCCCGGCCAGCGGTTTCTCGCGCACCAGGCTCCAGCTCGGATGATGCCTATGTCCGCTTCGATAATGTCCAGAAGAGCTACGACGGGGTGACGCTGGTCGTCAAGAGCCTCAACCTGGACATTGCCGAGGGCGAGTTCCTCACGATGCTCGGGCCATCCGGATCGGGCAAGACGACATGCCTCATGATGCTCGCCGGATTCGAGCCCGCGACGCACGGCGAAATTTTCCTCGACACCCGCCCGATCAACAGGGTGCCGCCTCACAAGCGCGGTATCGGCATGGTGTTCCAGAACTACGCGTTGTTCCCCCACATGACCGTCGAGGAAAACCTCCTGTTCCCGCTGGAAGTACGTCGCATGCCGCGCGACGAGGCGCGACGGCGCGTCGCGAAG
>JAKZYK010000495.1:0-3692 GCA_047514485.1 Gammaproteobacteria bacterium | reverse complement strand
CACCGTCGTGCTGTTCACCGGCCGGACACCTGGAGCGCCGCGCGGGCGTCGCCGCGGACAGGGAGCGACCCGACGTTCGAGTGGCCAGGGCGCGGTGTACGGCGCACTTGGATCTGCCGGGGCTACCTCTGCCGGGGCTGGCTCTTGCGCAGGACGGTCATGAATACCCGGCACAGGCGATGGACGGCCTCGTTCAATTGCACGATCTCTTCGGGGCGCGAGATCTCGGGCGGCTTCGCGATTTCTCCTCGGGAGGTGCGCTCGGCCATCTCTCGAATCCCCGCGAGGGAATCTGTGATGCGCCGTGCGGTGATGGTGGCGAGGACTGTGGCGAGAACCATGCTCACGAGCGTCATGAGGCCGAGGCTGAGCCCCAGCAGCCCGCGCCAGTCCCGCAGTGCGCTCTCGATCTCGCGCAGCGCGCTGAGCGGTTCATGGATGCCGGCCACCGGTCTTTGCAGGATGACGAGCCAGCCGAAGCCGGTGAAGCGCTGGGTCGACGCGGCATAGGTGTCGCGCCCGCCGGAGCGGGCGTAGCCCGTGAGCCATTGTTCATCGCTCGCAAAGCCGGTGGTTTCCGCCCCATATGCGTTGCGTACCGATGGATCGCCCTGCTCGCGCAGGTTGGTGCCGGGATTCATGATGCGCTCCCGGGCGTGGCCCGAGCTTGTCTCGGCGATGAGGACGCCGCCCCCGGTGGTGATCTGTACGCGTCCGCCGGGGATGGTCTGTGCGGTTCGATCCGCGACCTGCTGCACGGGCTCGATCGACAGCACCGTCTTCATGACCCCCAGGGGCTCTTCCGTATCGGGATCGTCGATGCGGATCGAGATGTCGATGGACCAGACCCCCGCGGAATCGTCGTACTGGACCTCGCCCACCGACAGTTGATGACTCCAGGCGTTTTGCCACCACTCCTCGTCGGACTGGACGAAGTCGCTCGTCGGGTTGGTGAGCGCGACGTTGAACCCGTTGCGATCGGTGAAGAAGACCTCGACGAAGTAGGGCGACGAGGCGATCTGTTGGCGCAGGTACGTGGTCGCCTCGGGAAAGGCGCCGAGACTCTTGCGGATGCGAAAGCGGTCTTCGATCTCATCGATCGGAGTGCCGGTGAGGCCCTCGGCGGTGTGCGCCGGGTGCGCAGCGCGCGCGGCCTCGACCACCGTGCCGGCCGCCGCCCATGCCTTGGCCTCCACGATGCGTCCGATGAGGAACTCGTCGAGCTGGTGGGCGGCGTTGCTCGCCTGGGCTCTCAGATTCGTTCCGGCGATCTCGTGGGTCAGCGCGTCGCGGCTTCGAACGAAGCTCGTTCCGATAACGTCGAGCTGGTAGGCGAGATAGAAGAAGGCGACGGCGCCCGAGATGACGATGGGGAGCACGATGCCCGCCAAGGCGTACATGATGAGCTGTGTGCGCAAGCTGCCGCCGTTGCGTTTCGCGATGTCCATTTTCAGTTTCCTGTCCCTCGATAGGGAATTAGATGTCGTAGTGGATACCCTTGTCGAGGGCCGTCCGGTCGAGCCGCTGCCCGATGATCGGGAAGGAGCGGAGCCTCAAGGGCCGGGGGTGCCGGTGGGCAGGGTGATTCGGGTGACGGTGCCCTGGCCCGGCAACGAGTTGCCCTTGGTGCCCCCCTCGTACTTCTTCACCAGATGTCCGGCCAGCGTGAGGCCGAGCCCCATCGCGCCGTCCCGCGAGGTGTAGAACGGTCTGAAGATTTTCTTGCGCCGGTCCGGGGTGATGCCGGCGCCGTTGTCGAGGATGGTGATCGTGAGCTCATTGTTCCTCGATGCGGTGTCGATCTTGATGGTGCCCCGCCTCTCCTCGAGCCCCTCCACGGCGCGTACGGAGTTCTCGAGGATCTGGGCCAGCAGCAGTCGGATCTCGGTCTTCGAGGCGAAGATCTCGGGTACGTCGCCGAGCCGCTTGGAGACCGCCGCGGCGTCTTCCGCCCCGGTGGCCGCAACCACCTCTTCGATGCAGATGTTGACGTCGACCATGTCGCGTTCGACATCGCCGTTGGGCAGACCCGAGAACGACGCGAGCCGCTTGGCGAGGTCGGCGATGCCGTTGACCTCCCGGCGCACGTGGGTCGCGATGGCGGAGCTCGCCTCGATCTCTTCGTCGAGGTCGGTGCCGTCGGGCAGCTCCACCATGACCTCGCTGCTCTGCAAGGCGTTGTGGATCTTCTGCTGAGTCTGGCGCAGGTAGTCGATGCGGGCGGCGACCCGCTCGGCGGAGGCGGCGACGTTGTCGCCGATCCGTTCGGCGAGGTATCCGTACAACATTGCGGTCTCTGCGCTCAGCCCGACCGGCGACGCGGTGGCCGCGGCGGCCAGCTCGCGGTCGATGGCCCCGAGCGGCAGGGCGCCGAGCTCGTCTTGAAGGGCCATGGAGTGCAGCGGCTCGTAGTCCCCGATGGCGGCCTCCGAGGCGGCGCCCGCCAGGGCCTCGCCCGATGCCCCGGGCGCTGCCGCGCCGCCGCGGGCGCGCTGCTGCACCGCGAGCAGGATCCAGAACAGCGCCAGCAGCCCGATCACGGCCAGCACCCCGCGCTCGTAGTTGGTCGCCAAGGTGTCCTGCCGGGCGAGCTCGAACTCCAGGTTGCCGGCGAGCCGGTCGGCGAGGTCGGTGATGTCGTTCGAGGTGGCGTCCTTGAACAGCACGTCGGTGGGGGCCTGCCTGGCGAGCAGGACCTCGGCATGGGCGAGGAGATTGGCCAGCGCGTTGGCGAGCGGCGGCGGATACGCCACGCTGTCCTCGCGCAGCTTCCCCATCTCCGCGCTCAGGTGCTCCTTGCCGGGGCCGGTGGGGGTGGCGAGATACAGGTTCATGTCCTGGGTCAGCATCGAGATGCTGCGCGCCAGGGGATCGTCGTTCGTGTCCTGGGCCTGGCGCGTCACGTTCGTCGCCGCCAGAGGCAGGTAGCGGGTGGAGTTGCGCACCACCGCGTAGCCGGTCTTGAAGCGTTCGATGCGCTCTTCCTTCGCGTCGATGGCGCTCAGGTAGCCCCGGATGTCGTTCGCGAGCCGGTCGGGCAGGTCGGGAATGCGCCGGGAGGCGTCGGACAGGCCCTCCTTGAGACGGGCCATGCGGGGAATGAAGGCGGCGAGCGAGTCGAAGTCGGCCAGCGGGTCCGACCGGACGCGGGCGATCTCGATGCTCCAGCTCGAGGAGAGCTGCTGGATCTGGCGAACGAGATCGATGGAAGCCCGGTAGCTCTGACCGCTGCTGCTGCCGGCCATGGTGTACAGGACGCCAGCCGCGGCGAGCAGGAGGGCGGAGACGATGATGCCGAGTATGAGGGCGCCGGATTTCATGGGGATAGCTCCTTGGATTCGCCCGCCAGCGTCCTGATGAACGCGACGATCGCCTCCTTGTCTTCATCGGGGGCTTCGCGCCCCAACTGGAACTCGAACATGGCGTCGACGGCGTCGCGCAGCGTCGCGGCGCTGCCGTCGTGCAGATAGGGCGCGGTGTGGGCCGCCATGCGCAGGCTCGGGACCTTGAAGGCGTGCCGGTCTGCGGGGTTGCCGGTGACGTTGAACCGGCCGAGGTCGGCTTCAGTGATGTTGCCCCGCTTCTTGAAGTACTCGTTGAGCACCCCGAAGACCTGGAACATGTTGCCTCCCACGTTCGCACCCTGGTGGCAGGAGACGCAGCCATAATATTTGAACAGGGCGTAGCCGTGA
>JAKZYK010000494.1:0-24696 GCA_047514485.1 Gammaproteobacteria bacterium | reverse complement strand
GGCGCGCTCGCGTGCTGCCTTCAGTGAGAGCTCCGAGGTACGCGCCAGGGTGGCGCGGCACTCTCGCATGGCGACTCGGTAGTTGAGGATGTAGGATTTGGTGCCGCGGGGCGTGATGCGCAGCCCCAGCCCCTTGACCTGAGAGTCCCAGAGAATGCGTGTTCTGGCTTCGGGCTTTGCATCGCGGATTCGACGTTCGGTGAGCACGGATTTGTCTGTTCAGGTGTCGCGAATGAAGAATCAGCAGGTATTCGTGTCAGCACTTTGTCAGCAGATCGCCAACATACGCATTCAACGTGATTCATGCAAGTGAATCACGATATGCACATAACATGTTGAACTATAGGAAGTTAATTCAACCCCGTTCAAGGTGACGAATCGGCATGAAGGGCGGTAGATGCAGTCTCTTAATCAGCGGGTCCCAGGTTCGAGCCCTGGACGGCCCACCAAATAATTCATTAAAAACCATCACCTGTCATTCGTCACCTTGCTCCCGACGATGGTCGCAGCGCTCGCCATGTCGACCGTCCTGATGGTCTCTCCGATCGCACAGGTCAGCGTCCCCGACGTTGCGATGTTGTCATCGCCGGCGACGTCCGTGGCGCCAGTCTATTCTCGATCGAGCGGTTCATGGGACATCGACAGCGTCGGAGCGTGCGAGCTGCTCCGTCCGGGTTCGCGAGCACGCGGGTGTCACCCTGGCCGACTCGTTTGAATCGCCGCCGCTGCACTGGAACCGTCCGCGCAAACCCGAACAGATTTCCACGGCAACACGGCTCCGTCCGCGCATCGCCTGAGCTAGCGATTCGCGCCTAAAGAGGCTGCATTCGGAAAGATCCGATCGGTATACTGGATGGGTCAACCATCGAGACGACCATGACGGAGCCGTGGGACATGCAGGTGACGGTCGAAACGACGCAGGGGCTCGAGCGGCGCATGAGGGTGGAGATACCCGAAGAGCGAATCAGAGGCGAGGTCGACAAACGGCTGGGGGATCTCGCCAGAAGCGCCAGGATTCCGGGATTCCGTCCGGGGAAGGTGCCGGTCAAGGTCGTCGCCCGGCGGTACGGCCGCCAGGTGCGCGACGAGGTTGTCGGCGGTATCGTCCAGGAATCGCTCGTCGACGCGCTCAACCAGGAGCAGCTTCGCCCCGCCGCGGCGCCTCGCATCGCGCCTCTGGAGACCGGCTCCGGCGCCGGGGTGAACTATACGGCGACGTTCGATGTACTGCCGGACGTCTCTCTGCCGCAGTTCGAATCGATCGAGATCGCCCGCCCGGTGGCCACCGTCGTGGACGAGGACGTCGAGCGCATGCTTGAGACGATGCGCGTGCAGCGCCGGACGTGGAAGACGGTTGAGCGTGCCGCGGTTCCGAGCGACCGTGTGGTCATAGATCTCGAAGGTCTCGTGGACGGTGAGCCGCTCGATGAGGCCGGCGCGACGGAGTTGCCGGTCCAACTCGACGCGGGGCGCATGGTCGCCGGCTTCGAGGATGCCCTCGTCGGCGCGCAGGCCGGCGAGGACAAGACACTGGATCTCACGTTCCCGGAGAGCTATCCGGAGCATCTCGCAGGCAAGCCGGTAACATTCAACGTCAAGGTGCATCGGGTGGAGGAACCGGAGCTTCCGGATCTTGACGAAGCATTTGCAGAGAGCTTCGGCATCGCGGATGGCGGGGTCGAAGTGTTGCGGAGCGAGGTGCGTGCGAACATGGAGCGCGAGCTCGCTGATGGACTGGGTACGGTGCTGAAGCAGCGCGTCATGGAAGCCCTGCTCGCGGGAAACGAGATCGATCTTCCCGAATCGATGGTTCACGATGAGGTGGCGCGCGCGATGAAGCGCCGCAGCGAGGAGATCGAGCGTTCCGGGGTCGACCCGCAACACGTCGAGCTGAAGCCGGCCGCATTCGAGGAGCCGATACGGCGCCGGATTTCCCTCGATCTGCTCGTCGCCGAGATCGTCAAGGAGCACCGGATCGAGCTCGACCATGCACGGGTACGCGCCCGCGTTGAGACGATTGCTTCGACGTACCAGGATCCCGCCAGGATACTCGACTGGTACTACTCTGATCGCGAGCGCCTCTCCGGCATCGAATCGCTCGTATTCGAGGATCAGGTCGTGGAGTGGATTTTGGAACGCGCGCAGGTCACCGACGAACAAACCTCGTTTGACCGGGTTCTGAATCCCGTGCAGACTGAAGCTGCGGCTGCGTGACAGGGAGGGTCGCGCCGGAGCTTTCGGGAGTCCTCGTCGCTTGACAATGCGAAATGGTCCGAATCGGCGGCGCCATCGAACCGGCTTGGCTTGATTCCGGACCGATGACGGTGCAGCCCGAAGTCACCAGCACCAGGAGCCGATAGCCTGATATGTCCGGAGCAGCGCAAACTCGCGCGCTCAACCTCATCCCCATCGTCGTGGAGCAGTCCGCGCGGGGTGAGCGTGCCTACGACATCTACTCGCGCCTGCTCAAGGAACGAGTCGTGTTTCTGTGCGGACCGATCGATGATCTCGTTTCGAATGTCGTGGTCGCACAGTTGCTGTTTCTCGAGTCGGAGAATCCTGACAAGGACATCCACCTCTACGTCAATTCGCCGGGCGGGATGGTCACCGCGGGGCTCGCGGTCTACGACACGATGCAGTTCGTCAAGCCGGACGTGAGCACGATGTGCATCGGGCAAGCGGCGAGCATGGGGGCGTTGCTGCTTGCCGGTGGGGCGAAGGGGAAGCGCTACTGCCTGCCGCACTCCCGGATGATGATCCACCAGCCGCTCGGTGGCTTCCATGGTCAGGCGTCCGACATCGACATCCACGCAAGGGAAATCCTGCGCACCCGCGAGCGTCTGAACGACATTCTCGCCTCCCATACCGGACAGCTCCTTGAACGTATCCAGACCGATACCGACCGTGATCGGTTCATGGAGGCGGGCGAGGCGCGAGAATATGGACTGATCGACGAAGTGCTTGAGGCGCGGGGACCTCGCGCGGGTCCCAACGGCGGCTGACACCGGCGGCGGCGAGACAAAGCACGAAAGCACCTGATGGCGAGCGACAAGCCAGGCAAGGGCGGCAACGGCGACCGGCTGCTCTACTGCTCATTCTGCGGCAAGAGCCAGCACGAGGTTCGCAAACTGATCGCCGGTCCGTCGGTGTTCATCTGCGATGAGTGCGTCGATCTCTGCAACGACATCATTCGCGAGGAGATCCAGGAGAAGTCCGGATCGGGCTCATCGAGCAGGTTGCCTACACCGCACGAGATCGACCGCATCCTCAACGACTACGTCGTCGGCCAGTATCACGCAAAGAAGGTGCTCTCGGTCGCGGTGTACAACCACTACAAACGGCTCGACTCCGGAGTCAAGGTCGAAGAGGTGGAGCTGTCGAAGAGCAACGTACTGCTCATCGGGCCTACCGGTTGCGGGAAAACTCTGCTCGCCGAAACACTCGCCCGCCTGCTCAACGTCCCGTTCACCATCGCCGACGCGACGACGCTGACCGAAGCCGGATACGTCGGCGAGGATGTCGAGAACATCATTCAGAAGCTCCTCCAGAAGTGCGAATACGATGTCGAGAAGGCGCAGACGGGCATCGTGTATATCGACGAGATCGACAAGATCTCGCGCAAGTCGGACAACCCGTCGATTACCCGGGACGTGTCGGGTGAAGGGGTCCAGCAAGCGTTGCTCAAGCTCATCGAGGGGACGGTGGCATCTGTACCCCCCCAAGGCGGGCGCAAGCATCCCCAGCAGGAGTTTCTCCAGGTCAACACGTCGAACATCCTGTTCATTTGCGGTGGTGCGTTCGGCGGGCTCGACAAGATCATCGAGCGCCGGGCATCGCAGCACGGCGGCATCGGCTTCGCAGCGGACGTGAAAAGCAAGGATGATGCGAAGAAGGTCGGCGAGATTCTCAAGGAGGTAGAGCCCGAGGACCTCATTCAATATGGCCTGATCCCCGAGTTCGTCGGGCGGCTGCCGATTTTTGCCACGCTCGAGGAGCTCGACGAAGCGCAGCTCGTCCAGATCCTTACCGAGCCGAAGAACGCGCTCGTGAAGCAGTACAAGCGGCTTTTCCAGATGGAGGGTACCGACGTAGAGTTTCGCGAGGATGCGCTCGGCTGCGTTGCCCGGAAGGCGATGGAACGCAAGACCGGTGCGCGCGGTCTCAGATCCATCCTCGAGCACGTGCTCCTCGACACGATGTACGATCTGCCGTCAATGGACGATGTGGCCAAGGTCGTTGTCGACGAGTCCGTGATCAAAGGGGAATCCGTTCCTCTGCTTATGTACGAAGGTGACAAACAGCGGGCCGCTCCGGACTGATGCGGCTGGATGTCGCGATAGACGGACGCGCTAACCGTTCTTGGCACATCGGACGAACGGGTGAGCGGTTGAAATCCGCCCGGACCGGCGCCATGTACCACGCATCGTGGGTCCCGGAACCACACCAACTGCCTGCTCGGCGCCGTCGGGCGAGCACCGTTTTCGGCTGAACATTCTTCGGAGGTGCTCGACATGATCCCCGTGCTTCCTTTACGGGATGTCGTTGTCTATCCGCACATGGTGATCCCGCTCTTTGTCGGCCGGGATCGGTCGATTCAGGCGCTCCAGCAATCGATGGAGAGTGACAAGCGGATCCTGCTCGTCGCGCAAATGGACGCCGGCAAGGACAATCCGACGGTTGAGGAGATTTACCGGATCGGGACGATCTCCACAATTCTGCAACTCCTCAAGCTTCCCGACGGCACTGTGAAGGTGCTGGTGGAAGGAGGGCAGCGGGCGCGAATCGAAGGGTTCGAGGATGGAGAATCTTTCCTCAGCGCGAGCATTACCGCACTCGAATCGGGGTCCGAAGAGGGGCGTGAAGTCGAGGCGCTGACCCGTTCTCTGCTTGCTCACTTCGAGCAGTACGTCAAACTCAACAAGAAAACACCACCGGAAATTCTCGCCTCGCTGTCGAGCATCGAGGACGCGGCGCGCCTCGCCGATACCATCGCCGCCCATCTTGCGGTGAAGATCGATCAGAAACAGGCGATCCTCGAAATTCACGACACGCGGGAGCGGCTGGAGCATCTCGTTGCGCGTATCGAGGAGGAGATCGATCTCCTGCAGGTCGAGAAGCGTATTCGCGGTCGCGTGAAGCGGCAGATGGAGAAGAGCCAGCGCGAGTACTACCTCAACGAGCAGATGAAGGCCATTCAGAAGGAGCTCGGCGACATGGACGAGTCGCCGAACGAGATCGATGATCTCGCCAAGCGGATCAAATCGGTCGGGATGTCGAAAGAGGCGCGCGGCAAGGCGACGGCCGAGCTCAACAAGCTCAAGATGATGTCACCGATGTCGGCTGAAGCCACCGTAGTGCGCAACTACGTCGATTGGCTGGTGAACGTGCCGTGGAAGAAACGCACCCGTATCGGCCGCGATCTCGGCAAGGCGGAGGCGGTGCTCGAAGCCGATCATTACGGTCTCGAAAAAGTAAAGGAGCGCATCGTGGAATATCTCGCGGTGCAGACCCGGGTGAAGAAGCTCAAGGGGCCGATCCTCTGCTTGGTCGGGGCGCCCGGGGTCGGCAAGACCTCGCTCGGCCAGTCGATCGCCCGGGCGACGAATCGCAAGTTCATCAGAATGTCACTGGGAGGTGTCCGCGACGAGGCCGAGATCCGTGGCCACCGGCGCACCTATATCGGCGCGCTCCCTGGAAAGATCGTGCAGAACCTGGCGAAGGCCGGCGTGCGCAACCCGCTGTTCCTGCTCGACGAGGTCGACAAGATGTCGATGGATTTTCGCGGCGATCCGTCCTCGGCGCTGCTCGAGGTGCTCGACCCCGAACAGAACCACGCGTTCAACGACCACTATCTCGAGGTCGACTACGATCTCTCGCACGTGATGTTCGTCGCGACCGCGAATACGCTGAATATTCCGCCGCCGCTGCTCGATCGCATGGAGGTCATCAGGCTGTCGGGCTACACAGAGGAGGAGAAGCTCAACATCGCGCTGCGATACCTCGTGCCGAAGCAGATGGGGAACGCGGGTCTCGAAGCGAAGGAGCTGACGATCTCCGAGGACGCGATTCGCGACATCATCCGCTACTACACCCGCGAGGCCGGGGTGAGGAACGTCGAACGCGAGATTGCGAAGATATGCCGCAAGGTCGTCAAGCAGAAAGTGGGTGACAAGGTGGAAGGCACTGTCGAGATCACCTCGGACAACATCGAGAGCTATCTCGGCGTCAAGCGACACCGATTCGGGCGCAAGGAAGAAGAGGACCGCGTAGGCCAGGTCACCGGGCTCGCCTGGACCGAGGTCGGTGGGGACCTGCTCACGATCGAGGCGGTGGTGATGTCGGGGAAGGGCAAGCCCACGTACACCGGCCAGCTCGGGGAAGTAATGCAAGAGTCGATCCAGGCCGCGATGACTGTGGTGCGCGCGCGGTCCGCGGCCCTCGGCATCGACCAAAAGTTCTACCAGAAGCGCGACATCCACATCCACGTTCTCGAAGGTGCGACTCCGAAGGACGGTCCGAGCGCCGGCGTCGGCATGTGCACCGCGGTGGTGTCCGCGCTCACCGGGATCGCGGTGCGCGCCGATGTCGCGATGACCGGCGAGATTACGCTTCGGGGCGAGATTCTGCCGATCGGGGGATTGAAGGAGAAGCTGCTCGCGGCGCTTCGCGGCGGAATTCGAATCGTACTCATCCCCGAGGAGAACGCGAGGGAACTCGTCGAGATATCGGACGACATCAAGGCCAACCTCGACATTCGTCCGGTGAAGTGGATCGATCAGGTGTTGGATGCCGCACTGACGAGACAGCCGGCCGGTGCGGACGAGCCGGCGGAAGAGGCGCGGGTGGAATCGACCGATTCGGGCGACGATGATGTGGACCGCAACGGCCTGACCACGCACTGACCGAATGCACCGCGGTGCGTGTTGTTGACAGTCGTTTCGAGCAGTTGCTATATACGCGGACGCGAAGGTGACGGGAGTCGAGTTGTACCGCGGGCGCTCGCGGAACTCGTCCTCTGCTTTGTCGGTCTCCGGAAGATGCCGTAGAATTTCGGCTCCTTGCGGGTGCTTAGCTCAGCAGGGAGAGCGTCGCCCTTACAAGGCGAAGGTCGGGGGTTCGAACCCCTCAGCACCCACCATGGTTACATCGGGTTATCACGCTTTTATCGGAGTGGTAGTTCAGTTGGTTAGAATACCGGCCTGTCACGCCGGGGGTCGCGGGTTCGAGTCCCGTCCACTCCGCCATCACGTTCACGGTGACGACGCTCCCCTTGGCGGGCGCGTTTTCCTTTGTGTGGCGCGCGCGGGCGCTCCATTCCGGCACGATTCGTGTTCGAGAACCGTTGGTCGGGTCCAATCGATTCGATGGCGCGCGAACCGCCGAGGCTGATCTCATGCTCCAACTCATTCGAGACAATGCGACCGGCTGGATTGCGTGGGGGATCGTGATTCTCATCAGTGTTCCTTTCGCGCTCTGGGGTATTCATCAGTACGTGACCCCGGACAGCAGCGTCGCGGTCGCGACAGTCGAGGACGCGGAGATTGGCTACTACGACTTCCAGCGGCTCTACGCGCGCCGCCGCCAGCAGCTCCAGTCGATCCTCGGCGCCGGGCTCATCGATACGACCGAAGACAATCGACTGCGCCGCGATGTGCTCGACGGCATGATCGATTCCGAGGTCCTCATCAGGTCGGGCATGACTGCCGGCATGCGGGTTGGCGACGAGCAGCTCGCGAGCACCATCCAGACCCAGGGTGTCTTCCAGTCCGGAGACGGTTTTTCGCAGGATGCCTACGAGAGCTGGCTGCGCAGCCAGGGTTACTCTCCCGGCGGATTCGAAGAAGACCTCCGGCGCTCGCTGCTCGAGCAGCAGATCGCACTCGGTGTCTCCAGATCGGACTTCATCTCTGCGGGTGGGTTGCGTGACGCCGTGCGCATCCGGTTGCAGAAGCGGACCTTCTCGCTGCTTACCATCCCCGCCGCCGACTTCGAGAGCCCCGAGCCGGCGGAATCCGAGATCGCGGCGCAGTTCGAGCAGCATCGAAGCGAGTACACGGCGTCCGAGCGGCTGCGCCTGCGCTATCTGGAGATCTCGATGGACGAGATCGCATCCGACATCAAGGCGGACGACGAGGAGCTCCGCGCCCTGTTCGAGGCCGAACCGGAGCGATTCGTCACCCCGGAGAAGCGTGAGGTCTCCCACATCCTCATATCCGTCCCTTCCGATGCCGGTGCGGATATCGCGGAGCAGGCGAGAGAACGACTGGTTGCTCTCAAGGACCGCATCGCGGCGGGCGAGTCGTTCGAGGACCTGGCGAGAGCGAGCTCCGAGGACCCCGGGTCCGCGGCCGGCGGTGGAGCGCTCGGCTTCATCGAGCGCGGAATCATGGTCCCTGCATTCGAAGAGACGGCGTTTGCTCTCGCACCGTATCAGGTGAGCGATCCGGTGCGATCGAGTTTCGGATGGCATCTGATCAAAGTGACGTCGGTGCAGGGCTCCCGCGGTGCAATGTTCAAGGAGGTCCGCGACCAGGTGCTCGTTCAGTACCAGTCGCGCGAAGCGGAGCGCATCTATGCGGAGCGCGCGGAGACTCTCGCCAACGTGACCTACGAGAATCCCGAATCGCTCGAGATCGGCGCGCGAGAGCTTGGGCTGTCGATTCGAGAGACCAGCCCGGTGACGCGCGACGGGCAGTCGGACGATCCCATCGCCTCGCAGCCCGCGGTGGTCGCGGCGGCGTTTTCGAGCGAGGTGCTCGACGACGGCAACAACAGTGAGCCGATCGAGTTTGAGCCCGGCCGTATCGTCGTCGTGCGTGCGTTCGATCACGAACCTCCGCGGGCCCTCGATCTGGATGAAGCGCGGGTGGACATCGTCGCCGCTCTGCGAGCGGATGCGAGACGTGCGGCGGTGGTTGGGCGAGGGCGTGAGCTGCTGGCGGGTTTCCGGAGCGGTCGAAGTCCGGATGCAGTGGCGACCGACATTGGCCTCGAGTGGAGCCGGTTCGAGAGCGTCGGCCGGACCGGCGGCGGGCTCTCGGAGCGGTTGCTCGCGGTGGCGTTCCGTATGCCCCGCCCTGATACCGGATCCGCTCAATTCGACGGGGTGGTCGACGATGCTGGGGATTTTGTCATCGTCTCGCTATCGCGCGTCGATGACGGCGACATCTCCTCGCTGAGCGAAGACGAGAGTCGCTCCCTGCGCCAGGCGCTGGAAGCCGATATCGGCCGGACCATGTTCGATGCGTTCGTCCGCGGCCGCCGCCAATCGACGGACATACAGATCATCGAGCAGAACCTGGAGAGCTGAACACACGCTTGGCGGATGAGGCCGTCAGGCAGTGTGCAATCGGCTCGACCTGCGGAAGCGCTTTTTGAGGAATTCCATCTGGTCGGCGAGAATCCGCCGGTTCGACAGGACCAGATACTCCGCGCGATTCGGAACGTACGGCACCGCGAGCAGGCTCATGCCCGCTTCATCCGGTGTGCGCGATCCCTTCGCGTGGTTGCACCCCCGGCAGGCACTCACGACGTTGCTCCAGCAATCGGTGCCACCGCGTGAGAGCGGAACGAGATGATCGCGGGTGAGCAGATACCCCGGGAACTCCCGCCCACAGTACATGCACAGGTGATCATCGCGCAGAAAAAGCTCGCGGTTCGACAGCGGCGGCACGAGCCGCTCGTCGCCGGCATTGCGGGAATAGCCTCTCACCGCGATGATCGAGTTGACGGTGATTTGCGACCGGCATCCGCTGAGCCGGTTGATGCCACCGTAGAACGTGAAGGTTCGCTCGCCCGCGGTCCACGCGATCATCTCGCGCGCATCCAGGATCACCGCGTCCTGCCAGGGGATCCAGCGCTGGGGCCGGCCCGCGATATCGAGCCGGAGAATGAGGGGGTCGATGACTGTGTTCACGATCCTGACCGGTGCATGTACGGCGTCACGGGCGACGGTATTTTGCATCAATCGGGGCCATTGGAACATCCAAGGCCCGCCCGTCACGGCATCGCCATGCCTATCATGCTGAACCCGGCGTCAACGTGGATGACCTCGCCGGTAATGCCGGCCGCGAAATCCGAGCACAGAAACGCTGCGGCGTTTCCGACGTCGTCGATCGTGACGTTGCGCCGCAGGGCGGACGTGGTCTTGACGTGGTCGAGTATCTTGCGAAAATCGGAGATGCCGGCTGCGGCCAGTGTCTTGATCGGTCCGGCCGAGATGGCGTTCGCCCGGATGCCTTCGGGCCCCACGGCCGCCGCGACGTAGCGCACGTTCGCCTCCAGGCTTGCCTTCGCCGCGCCCATCACATTGTAGTTCGCGACTACTCGGGTTGCACCGAGATAGCTCAAGGTCAGCAGGGCGCCACCGCTGCGCGTGCGCATCATGGGTCGTGCCGCCTTTGCGAGCGCGGCGAAGCTGTAGGCGCTTACGTCGTGCGCGATTGCGTGTGCGTCCCGGGTGAGAGAATCGAGATAGTCGCCTTGCAGCGCCTCGCGGGGCGCGAACGCGATCGCGTGCACGACGATGTCGAGTCCGTCCCAGCGTTGCCGCAACGCCTCGAATGCCCCGCTGATCTCCGAATCACTCGCGACATCGCATTCCAGGACGATATCCGAGCCCGCTTCGGCCGCGAGCTTGGCGACCCGCCGGCCGAGGCGTTCGTTCTGATAGGTGAATGCGAGATCGGCGCCCTCCCGGCGCATCGCGCGTGCAATCCCCCACGCGATCGAGCGATTGCTGGCAACGCCGAGGATCAGAGCTCGCTTGCCTTCGAGAAGAGGCATCGTCGGTCTACCGGTGCGGAGGGTCGGGTCCGGGATTGTATCGCCTCAACGCAGGCTGGGGTTGAGCGCTTCGCGCAACCCTTCCCCTACCAGGTTGAAGGCGAGCACGACGGTGAGAATCGCGATGCCGGGAATGAAGAACAGCCACGGTGCGTCGAAGATGAACGACTTGCCGTCGGAGAGGATATTGCCCCAGGTCGCGAACGGAGGCTGTACGCCGAATCCGAGGAAGCTGAGCGCGGACTCCGTCAGGATGGCGTGCGCGACGCCGATGGTCGCAGTGACCAGGACCGGCGCCATCGTGTTCGGCAAGCAGTGCGCCGTGAGAATGCGCCATTCCCCGAGGCCCATCGCACGCGCCGCGGTCACGAAATCCCGCTCGCGTAGCGTGAGCAGCTCTGCCCGCACAAAACGGGCGGTGCCCATCCAGCTCGTCAACCCGATCACCACCATGATGTTGTAGATGCTCGGGGGCAGCAGCGCGACCGCGCTCAGGATGAGGAAGAAGGTCGGAAAGCACAGCATCACGTCGGTGAATCGCATCAGCAACGTATCGAGGGTGATGAATCCGATCCGGTACTGTCCGAAATATCCGGCTGCTGCGCCGACGACGACTCCTACGATGAGCGAGAGCGCCACCGCGATGAGTCCGATGGAGAGCGACACCGAGGTGCCCTGGAGCATGCGCGCGAAGATGTCGCGGCCGAGCTCGTCGGTTCCGAATACGTAGATGCCGAACAGCGGAAGATCCTCGAAGGTCACGAGGTCCGAGGCGGCGGCGAGTGGCGGAAGGAGCTTATCGGTAAGGCGCACGGTCGCCGGATCGAGCGATACCATCGAATCGGTCGCGAGCTTGCCGGCACTCGCGATGATCGCGAGCGCGAGGAGAATCGCGCCTCCTGCCGCCGCCAGCCGGTCACGACGCAGAGACCGGAGAACCTCGCGCCAGTACGAGCGCTCCCTGGGTGCTGCATCGTCGATGAGCGCGGGGGCGGTCATGCCGCTGCTGCGCCGTGGCGGATGCGCGGGTCGACGACCGCGTAGAGCATGTCGGAGAGGAAGGTGCCCGCGAGCGTGATCGCCGCCGCGACGAAGTTCAGGGTCAACACGATCGGGTAGTCACGCGCGAGGATGGCCTCGTAGCCGAGTCGGCCGAGCCCCGGCCACGCGAAGATCTGCTCGAAGATGACCGAGCCGCCGACGAGGCCGGGCAGCATCAGTCCGAACATCGTCACGAACGGCAGCAGCGCGTTGCGCAGAGCGTGGCGATAGATCACGGTGCTCTCCTCGAGTCCCTTGGCGCGGGCGGTCCGTACGTAGTCGGCTTCGATGACCTCCAGCATCTGAGAGCGTGCGTAACGCGACAGCACCGCGACGCCGACGATTCCGAGGAGCAGGGAAGGCAAGGTGAGATGCCACATCCGATCGAGCACCGCGAATCCGAATGAGGCGTCATCGGTGCCGAACGTCCGCATGCCGATGACCGGCACCCCCGCGATGTCCACGACCATGAGAATGATCAGGTACGCGAGGAAGAAACCCGGCACCGAGATGAGGACGTAAGCGGTGAAGGTCGATGTCCGATCGTAGACCGAGCCGCGGCGGATCGCGGCGTTGACCCCCACGGGAAACGAGATCGTCCATACCAGCAGGGTTGCGACGATGAACAGTGGCAACGAGTTGAGAAACCGCGCCCACACCTTCGGCAGGACCGGCTGCCCGTCTTTGAACGATCGAAGCTCACCGGTCCCGAGGTCGCGTATCCAGTACGCGTACTGCACCGCCAGGGGCTCGTCGAGATGGAACGCGGCCCGAATTTTTGCGATGTCCTCCGGCTTCATTCGCGGGTTCGTGGGGTCGACTTCGCTCGGCTCGCCCGGTGCGAGGTAAACGACGGCGTGCGAGATCACCGAGACGATGAACAACAGAACAATGCGCTGACCAAGCTGGCGGAGAAGATAGCCGATCATTCGTTCGGCCCGGTGACGGACCCGCCGGTGTGCCGCCGCCGGCCGCCGTGGCGGCGATGCGTCAAGCTACCATTGCGGGGCATGTGCGATCTTCTTCCAGTGAGTGAAGTGATAGAAGAGGTCGCCGTTGCGGCTTGCCCGCGCCGGAGCGAGGCTTCCGTCGGGCTCGACCATCACGATCTTCCGGTCGAGAACGCGCGTCGCCTGTGGCGCGTATAGGAACGTATACGGCTGATCTCGCGCAATGAGTCGATGCAGCGCGTGAGCGAGGCGGATCTGCTCCCCCCGGTCGTACGTCGCCCGCAGGGTAGTAATGATTTCGTCGGCTTCTTCGCTCCCGTATCCGACGAAGTTGAGCTGGTTCTCGCCGGTCTGACTCGAGTGCCAGAGCTGGTAGAGATCGGGATCGATTCCCATTCGCCACCCCAGGATCACCGCGTCGAAGTCTCCGGGATTGATGAAATCCTTGAGAAATACCGCCCATTCGAATACCTGCGTGTTGCACTTGATACCGATGCGCGCCCATGCATTCTGCGCGATGCTCAGAACGGCCTTGCGCAGCGGATTGCCGTTGTTGGTGATCAGGTTGAACTCGAGGCGCTTGCCGTCCTTCTCGAGCCACCCTCCAGTACCGCGCCGGTATCCCGCTTCGTTGAGCAACGCGAGCGCGGCGGCCGCGTCGTAGGGCAGGGGTAATACGTCGTGGTCGTACCACGGAGTGTTCTTCGGATACGGTCCGGTCGTCGGTTCACCCTGGCCGTAGAGCACGTATTCGATGATCTCGCCTGTGTTGATCGCCATGCCCAATGCGCGCCGGACTCTCGGATCGGTAAACGGCTCGCGCCGAATGTTGTAGCCGATGTACGTATATCCCGAGCTCAGCGTGGAGAACGCACGGTAGGTCGGGTCGCGGGCGAATCGGTCCACCTGGTGGGGTTGCGGTGCGTAGGTATCGACCGCCCCGGTGCGGAACTCGATCTCCTCGGTGACAGAATCGGGGATGACACGGAAGTGAAAGTGCTCGAACTGCGCCGGCTCGTCCCAGTAGTCATCGTTTCGCACGAGATGGATCTGCTCGTCGCTCTCCCAGCCGGCAAACTCGAATGGTCCGGTGCCGATCGGCGCTCGATTGAAGGCGCTGTCCCGCAGCCCGAACGATTGGCGTTTCTCGGGCGAGAGCCGGATCGAGTCGGCTTCGCGAGCGAGCGCGGCTGCATCGAGACGGTGTGCGGGCAGGATCCCCATCGTCCATGCGTTGACCGCGGGAGAGAACAGGCGTTTGTAGACGATGCGGATCCGATGTGAGGCGAGCACCTCTACGCGATCGATCGGCTCGAAATCCGACGTGCGAGGCGAGAGGTTCTTTGGCTCCATGATCGCGCGATAGGTGAATTCCACATCGTGCGCGTCGAGCTCGTGCCCATCGTGAAACCGCACGCCCCGGCGCAGATTGAACGTGATGACGGGCTGGTGCATGAACACCGCCGGCAGCTCGGACTGTGCGAGCGCTGCGCTGCGCAGGCGTTGAGGCTCGACGTTCATGAGCCGATTGGCGGTGAGCCGGCGGCCGTACTCGGGGCCGAGCACTGGTGCGAGGCGCTCGAAGAACTGCTGGTCGATACGGATCAGCTCGAATACGACCCGTGCCGGACGTTCGATGCGAAGGTGTGCGGTGTTCGAGTCGGGGGTGTCCGACAACTCGACGCGGCGCTCCAGCGTCGATTCTGTCTCATGTCGCACCGAGGCTACGAGTTCCGAGAACGCCGGCTGTGAGCGCACGTGCTCGAGCACCCGCTGCTCGATCAGCTCCGCGCTGACTGGGGTTCCGTCGGGGAATGACTCGCCGGCGTCGACGGCGATCGACGCCCACTCGCTCAGGTCCCACCGCTCGGCAAGCTTTCCGCGCAGTGCGAGATCCTCGTCGAGCTCGAGCAGCCCTTCGAACACGAGATCGACGATTCGTCCGCTCGCGGTGTCGGCATGCAGGATCGGGTTGAGAATGCGCGCATCTCCCGAGGATGCCTCGATGAACCGGGCAAGGCGTTTCGGGGTTGCACGGGTCTGTTCGTCGTAGGTCGGAACCCAGAGATGTGATTGGACGAGCGCGAGCAGCGCAATGGCCGGTGCGATGATGAGCAGGGTACCGGGGCGCACGCTTCGGTGACGTCGGCTGGCGAGAGACCGGTGGGCGGATCCGGTCGTTTCGGGCTCAGATGGCGGGTGCGCGCGTCAGGTGCACGTCGAGCTCCCGGCCGGGCATGAGCGGTTCCCCCGTCGGAAGCTGATTCCATTGACGCAAGCTCGCGACGGAGACGCCGAATTGCCGCGAGATCTCCCATAGTGAATCGCCGCGTTTGACCTGATAACGAATGCTCTCGCGGCTTCCTCGAGTCTTCGAGTACGCGGCCGGGATCAGATGCAGCTTCTGGCCGAGCCGCAGGATGGCGGCTGTGTTGATGCGATTGAATTCCGTGAGCTTGAGCACCGTCGTTCCATGTCGTTCGGCGATGCCGGAAAGTGTATCCCCGTGTTCGACCACATGGGTGATGGCCGGCTGCGAAGCCTTGAAGGGCTCTGCTGCCGGCTTGGGAGGAGCGGTTCGTGCAGGCCCTGCGTTGCGGCGATACACTGTCAGGCGCTGGCCTGGCTGGAGCACCGTCTTCATCGACAGGCCGTTCCACGCCGCAAGCTGCTTCATGCCCACACCGTGCCTGCGTGCGATCTGCCACAGGTTGTCTCCACTGCGTACGCGGTGGACCGATTTCACCGAGCTCTCCGTCGCGGCGGACTCAAGCCGGGCTCGCATCGCTTTGCTGAGCCGCGGTGTGTCGATAGTTCGAATCGAGACCGGCACCATCAGATGGTGGCCGGCTCGGATTCGATCCGAGGCAAGCCGATTGTGCTCTTTCAGCACCGCCACGCTGGTCCGGTAGCGGTTGGCGATGGCTCCGAGCGTGTCTCCACGCACGATTTCGTGTCGAGCCCAGCGCACGCGGTTCTCGACCGGGAACCCTCCGATCCTCGATCTGAACCGTTCGACAGCATAGGAGGGGAGCTGCAGCCGGTGTGGGCCGCTCGGGTCTGTGGCCCAGTGATTGAACCCCGGATTGAGCCGGCGGATCTCATCGAGCGTGATCCCGGCCAAGTCCGCCGCGACGCTGAGGTCGATCTGATCGTCCAGAGCGACCTGCTGAAAATGTATGTGATCGGGAATCGCTTCGAGGACGACGCCGTACCGGCTCGGATCCTTGACAATGGCGGCGATGGCGAGCAGGCGGGATACGTGAGACCGCGTTTCCCGGGGGAGCTTCAGCGACCATACATCCGCCGGCTTTCCTCGCGCGCGATTCCGGGACACTACGCGCCTGACGTTGCCTTCGCCCCAGTTGTAAGCGGCGACCGCGAGAAGCCGGTCTCCGTCGAAATCCTGCAAAAGCTTCGAGAGGTAGTCGAGCGCGGCACGGGTCGACGCGACGACGTCGCGGCGTCCGTCGTACCACCAGTTCTGCTTCAGACCGTAGCGTCTCCCGGTCGATGGCATGAACTGCCACAGTCCCGACGCACCCGCCGGAGAATACGCGAACGGCATGAACGCGCTCTCGACGATCGGCAGCAACGCGAACTCGATGGGCATGCCTCGTTGCTCGACCTGGTGCACGATGTACGCCAAATATGGCCGGGCCCGCTGTGCCGTACGGTGGAGATATTCCTGGTTCTTCCTGTACCAGCCGATTTCGCGCACGACCCGCGGGTGCAGCGGGTGCGGTAGTGACAGTCCGTCGCGTATGCGTGCCCATGTGTCGCGGTTTCTCACCACATCTTCGACGGGCTGCTGCAGTCCCGGCGATATCTTTGCCAAATCGCCGCCGGGCATGACGAACGCGGCCGGGTCAGTCGGAACCGGCGAGCGATTCTCGATCGTTGGAAGCGGGTCCCGTTCGCTCCGTGCCATCTCGCTTGTTGGGGGCGGACCCGGGTCGTTCCATGCTGTCGCGGATACGGTCTCCTCGGGTACGGGGATCGCACCGCCGTCCGTTACCGGCGGCTGTGAGACGCACCCCGCCACCACGACGCAGAATGACAGGAATACGATCGGTAACAGTGCACGCGCCCGGGTGGTGGGCCGGCGTCTAAAGCGGAGTCGAGTCGTGGACGCCACGTAATCGGGCGTGCCGGTGCCGGGCGTCATAAGCTGGTCAAGGGGCTGCGCGGAGATTGGCAATGCTATGGAGCGGCGCCGGTCCGGTCAAGAATAGGACGGAATCGTGTCTGGCAGCAAGTGAAGCGATCCGATTTTACAGCATAATGGGGCTGTGATGAAGGTGAATGTGATCGCCAATACAGCCCGCCCGCGGGGCCGGCACGTTGCGTCGCCGTTGCGGTCGGGTCTCTCGCAGTGGATGCAGAGCCCCGCGGGTGTGGATCTGCTCCGGATGGAGGTCGAGCGCGTGCATGCCGCGGTCGGCAATGTGTTCGGATATCACTGCCTCCAGGTCGGGGATCTCGCGGGTACGGATCTACTGAGTGCGAGCCGCATTCTCGGTCGCACCGTCGTCGATATCGACGGCGGTGCACCGCGCGCTCCATATCCACTGGTGAGCGGAGCTGCAACATCGCTGCCAATCGACTCGCATGCGGTGGATGTCGTCGTTCTGCCTCATGTTCTCGAGTTTGAATCGCGACCTCACGATGCGCTCAGAGAGGCGTCCCGCGTGCTCGTTCCCGAAGGCAGCCTCGTGGTCTTGGGGTTCAACCCCGTGAGTGTCATCGGACTGCGACGCGTGTTGAAGTATCGCGCAGCGGATGCTCCGTGGTGCGGCACCTACTTCGGAGCAGGACGATTGCGCGATTGGCTCACTCTGCTCGGATTCGACATCATCGATCAACGTCCCTGCTTCGCATCCGGACACGGGACTCGCGCCCGGCGGCCCGGCATGCGCTCATTCGTCGAGTGGATGCCTCCTGCGCTTGCGAGTGCGGGGCTCATTCTCGCGAAGAAGCGCGTCAACGCGATGTTGCCGGTGCGCTCGCGCTGGAAACCGAGACGACGGCTCGCTGGCGTGGGGCTCGCGGGCTCGTCAGTGAGGACCGCCGACGGTGAATGACGCGGTCGAGATCTTCACCGACGGCGCATGCCGCGGAAATCCCGGCCCCGGTGGCTGGGGAGCGGTGCTGCGCCACGGCGAGCACGAGAAGCTGTTGTGCGGGAAGTCGAGCGATACGACGAACAACCGAATGGAGCTCACCGCCGCGATCGAAGCGCTCGAGGCGCTGCGCCGGCCATGCCGGGTCAGGCTCACCACCGACTCCACATACGTGAAGAACGGGATCACGCAATGGATCACAGGGTGGAAACGCAGGAACTGGAAGACCGCGGATCGCAAGCCTGTCAAGAACGTGGATCTGTGGCGGCGGCTCGATCAGGCCGCGTCGTTGCACGAGGTCGAGTGGGTGTGGGTAAGAGGTCACGCCGGCCACGAGGGCAACGAGAAAGCCGATGGGCTCGCTCGCTCTGCCATTGAGGGACGGTTATCGTGAGGCAGGTGGTCCTCGATACGGAAACGACGGGTCTCGACCCGCAGCAGGGGCACAGAATCATCGAGATCGGCGGCGTCGAGCTGGTGAATCGCCGCCTGACCGACCGACGGCTTCATTACTATCTGCAACCGGATCGGGAGATCGACGACGGGGCGCTCGAGGTGCACGGCATCACGCGTGATTTCCTGCAAGACAAGCCCCGCTTCGCTGAGGTCCACGCGGATATCCTGTCATTCGTCGGGGGGGCCGAGGTCATCATTCATAACGCGCCGTTCGATGTCGCGTTTCTCGACCATGAACTCGCACGGCTCGGTGATCCGAGCGTGCGGCTCGAGAGCTGCTGCCGAATTCTCGATAGCCTCGCACTTGCCCGCCAGCTTCACCCGGGACAGCGCAACAGCCTCGATGCGTTGTGCAAGCGTTACGAAGTCGACAGCTCGGCGCGCCAGCTTCACGGCGCCCTCCTGGACGCCGAGATCCTCGCCGACGTGTATCTGGCGATGACCGGCGGCCAGGCGGTGCTGGAGCTCGGCGGTGCTGGCGAGACGGTGATGGCCACGAACGCCTCGCGCGGCGAGCTGCGGTCGCGACGGGCCGGCTCGATCCCGGTAGTGCGCGCGAGCCGGGAAGAGATCGAAGCGCATGCACGCCAGCTTGCCCACATCGACGAGAAGAGTGGAGGTCTGTGCCTGTGGCTCCATCTCGAGAACGGATGAGGCGTCTCCCGCGCATGGCATTCCGCACGGGACCCGGCGTAGAATTACAGGGTCTTCTCCATGCGTTCCGGGACCGGAGCGCATGGCGTGTCGACGACGACTAGACCAGCGATGGAGGGGAGTATGAATCCGTTGGACAGCATTACTGGAACCATCGTCAGCGGCGTCATCCTGACGTTGATCCTGGCCGCGCTGTTTTGAGTTCTTGGGAACGGCGGGCTGAGGAACATGGCTGAGAGAGACTTCGAGGGGTGAGACTATGGAATTCGTGCTGGGGATCGAGCGTTGGGTCCACTTGCTGTCCGGGGTGACGTGGATCGGACTGCTCTATTACTTCAATTTCATTCAGGTACCTGCGATTGCGGCCGCGAATGCGGACAAGGGCGGTCCCGGGCCGGCCGCGATCAACAAATACGTCGCGCCGAAAGCGTTGCTCTGGTTTCGCTGGGGTGCAGTCGTGACGTGGCTGTCGGGGGCAGCGCTGCTGGAAAGCTCCCCCCACCTGAGTCTGCAGGCGGCCTTCACCTTGCAAGAAGGCGCCAGTCAGGTCATCGGGGTGGGCGCGTGGCTCGGAACCATCATGCTGTTCAACGTCTGGGTCCTCATCTGGCCGAATCAGAAGAAGGTCCTCGGCATCGTCTCCGCGACCGACGAGGAGAAGAACCGGGCTCGCCGGGTCGCGCTGCTTGCATCACGGACGAACACGCTGCTGTCGATCCCGATGCTGCTGTTCATGGGGGCATCCCTCCACGGTCTGCCCTACTGAATGAAATCGCTGTGAGATTTCGGGATACCCGGCCGTACTAGGCCGGATATCCCGGACAGCGCTGGCGATCGTCGGCCTTCCGGCGCAGAACGTATCCTGCACGCCTCCCGTGATGGTGAACGCCCCGTCCCCTCATCTCTTCATGCCGCGTCCCGGCGCCGGATCGTGCGATGAGAATCCTGGTCAGCAATGACGATGGGTATTTGGCCCCCGGGCTGCGATGCCTCGCCGATAACCTGGCTTCGCTCGGGGAGGTGATCGTCGTCGCGCCGGACCGCGATCGGAGCGGCGCGAGCAATTCACTGACCCTGAGATCGCCCATCCGTCCCCGCACCGCGGAGAACGGATTCATCTACGTCGATGGGACACCGACCGACTGTGTGCACTTGGCGGTCACCGGCTTGCTGGACCCGGAGCCTGACATCGTCGTGTCGGGGATCAACGCGGGCTCCAATCTCGGTGACGACGTGATCTACTCGGGAACCGTGGCGGCAGCGATGGAAGGGCGCTTGCTGGGGCTCCCGGCCATCGCGGTGTCACTTGCGTCACGGCGCTGCCGCCATTTCGACACCGCGGCGCAGGTAGCGAGGCGTCTCGTCGAGCAGCTCGTCGAGCGCCCGCTCGACTCGAACGTGATACTGAACGTGAACGTCCCGGACGTCGCGCTCGGTGCGCTACGCGGATTCCGCGCCACGAGGCTCGGGCGCCGGCACCGGTCGGAGCCGGTGATTCGCATGAGCGATCCTCGCGGGGAATCAATCTATTGGGTGGGACCGTCCGGAGCCGAGCAGGACGCAGGTCCCGGAACCGACTTCGACGCGCTGCGCGCCGGATTCGTATCGGTCACTCCTCTGCATGTCGATCTCACCCGGCATCAGACCCTGAGGTCGTCCGGGCGCTGGCTCTCGGAGATGGAGCTGCCGTGATCGGCAGGTTTGAAGGATCCGGCATGACATCGATGCGCACGCGCGAACGCCTTGTGTCGCGCTTGCGTGATGAGGGGATCACCGACGAGAACGTGCTTGATGCAATTCGTAGCGTGCCGCGCCATATTTTTGTCGATGAGGCGCTCGCGAGCCGCGCTTATGAAGACATCGCGCTTCCGATTGGCATGGGACAGACGATCTCGCAGCCGTTCATCGTGGCCTTGATGACCCAGGCCACCGTTGCCGCGCCGCCGCCGTCACGTGTGCTGGAGATTGGGACGGGATGCGGATACCAGACTGCGGTGCTCGCATCTCTCGTCACGCACGTGTTTACCGTGGAACGGATCGAATTGCTGTTGACCAGGGCGCGCCGGCAGTTGCGTGCGCTCGACGTGAGCAACGTATGGTTCAAGCATGATGACGGCAACGCCGGCTGGGCCGAGTGCGGACCGTTCGATGCAGTGCTCGTCACGGCAGCGCCCTCGCGTCTCCCGGAGAAACTGATCGAACAGCTCGTCGTCGGCGGGCGGCTCGTCATTCCCATCGGTGATTCCCCCCGGCAGTGGCTGAAGGTATTCACTCGTACCGAGTCCGGGGTGAACGAAGATACGATCGCCGACGTGAGCTTCGTTCCCATGCTCGGGGGAAAGGGGTGATGACCGCTTTCAGGCTTCGGTGTGGAATTCCGGTTGCGGCTCGCACCGGTGCTCGCCTGTATGGGGCCGTTGGCTTCTGCCTGCTCGCGGGTCTGACCGGATTCGTCGCGGGGTGCAGCGGCGGTGCCGTTGCGCCGGTGCAATCACTGACCGAACCCACGATACCGGGCCGTGAGCGCGGGCATGTCGTGGGCACGGGCGATACGGTTTACTCGATCGCCTGGCGTCACGGTGTCGACTATCGCGCGCTCGCGCGATTCAACGCGATTCGCGATCCCTTCACGATCTTTCCGGGGCAGCGCCTCCTCATTCCGGAGCCCGGTGACGTTGTGCCGCCGGCACCCGAACCGAGCGCGGTAACGAGCGAGCTGGCGGCGCCGAGTGATGTGTCGACGCATGGAATCGGCACACAATCGGCGCCGGTGCTCAAGCCGCTGCCACCATTGCCGCCGGCGCCGAAATCTCCAGTGGAAACGCCGCGCAAGGCCCGGGAGCAAGCGCCGGCGCCCCAGCAGCAGCGGGTTCTTGAACCGGTGTCGAAACCTTCCGCGGAGCCGTTGCTCGCGGCCAAGGAGGCGGCGGGTGTGAGTTGGACGTGGCCGGCGAAAGGCAAAACGATTGGAAGCTTCGGGCGCGGCGGCAATAAGGGGCTCGACATCGCAGGCGCCTTCGAGCAACCGATCCGCGCCGCGGCGCGCGGGCAAGTCGTCTACGCGGGCAGTGGGCTCATCGGCTATGGGAAGCTTGTCATTGTCAAGCACAACAGCCATCTTCTGAGTGCGTATGCCCACAACGAAAGGCTGTACGTGAAAGAAGGCGATGAAGTGAAGGGCGGCCAGCATTTTGCCGACATGGGACGTTCGGGTAAGGGGCGTGTCATGCTGCACTTCGAGATACGGCGTGACGGAAAGCCCGTCGATCCTCTCCGGTTCCTGCCCTGACAGGATCCAAAACAGAGGCGGCGAGGGGAGCATTCCCGAAATGAAACACTCGACATCGGCTTGCTTCGATACGATGACAATACCTTGCCCGGTGCGATGGAAGCATCGCCGCCGGAATATCTCTTGCAGGAAGGCGCCTGGAACGAAGGACCTTGTCGGTCCGGGCTGCATTCCAACGCGCGGGCGGTTAACCGCCCGTGCGGATGCGACCCAAATTGGTCCAAGCACATCGAGATCGACTTCTCGCCGCTGCTGGTCGCGCCGCAAGAGGTGAAGTACGCGCGGTTCGTCCTCCAAGGCTTCGAATCACCGATCCTATTGCTCGATCGGCAGCAGCAGCGCCACGACCTTGCGTCCTTCTGTGCTCAGGATGTTATATGTGCGGCATGCTGCGGAGGTCGACATGATCTCGACACCGATTCCGTCGCGTATCAGCGGAGCGAACAGATCGGGCGACGGGAAGACGTGACGCGAGCCGGTACCGATGATGACGACTTCGGGGTCTTGTTCCCGCAGCCGCTTGACGGTGGCGGGGCTCAGATCGTCGGGCCTGCACTCCCCGAAATTCGTTGCAAGCGCACCGTCACCGAGCAGCACCGTTCCCGTGAACACGGTGTGGTTCACGGTAACGAATCCGGCACCGTAAGCGGTGATCCGATATCCGCCTGCGGCAGTGCGGTCTGAATGGAGTTTCATGTCGGCCCCCTTGCGCGATCGATCAGGCATCGTACCGCCGTCGGCTCGCGAGGACGACGGCACGGATCGACTGGGCGCTGCCGCCGTGCGCCATTCGATGGCTGTTTCGAAGTCTATTGCCGCGGCGCTGGATTTCAGGTGTTCTGCTCCTTCAAGAGAAAGGAGTCGAGGTGGGATGAAACAAGGAACGTGCAAGCGAAGCTGCTGTGGGGTAATGCACTTCTGCGAACCCCCATCCTGTTAGTGAGCTGAATTCAACCATCCAGTGGGGGTACGGTATGCGAGTCGTTCTCCTTGGCGGGCCGGGCGCGGGAAAGGGCACCCAGGCCGCATTCATCACCGGACGTTACGGGATACCTCAGATATCGACCGGCGACATGCTCCGTGCGGCGATTCGCTCCGGCAGCGGCCTCGGCGCAAGGGCCAAGGTCCTGATGGATGCGGGACGTCTCGTACCCGACGAGATCATCATCAGTCTGGTGGAGGAACGCATCACGGCCGGTGACTGTGGGAGCGGATTCTTGCTCGACGGCTTTCCGCGCACGATTCCACAGGCGGAGGTAATGCGCGCGCGAGGTGTACGCATCGATGCGGTGGTCGAAATCACGGTCCCCGACCAGAACATCATCGAACGCATGAGCGGGCGTCGTGTGCATCCCGGCTCCGGAAGAACGTATCACCTACGGTTCAATCCGCCCGCGACGGCGGGACTCGACGACGTCACCGGAGAGCCCCTGGTACAACGTGACGATGATCAGGAATCCACCGTACGGCGTCGGATCGAGGTCTACCATGAGCAGACGGCGCCGATCATCGAGTATTACCAGCAGTGGGGGGAGGACGATCCGTGCTCGGCGCCGCGGGTGTCACGCATCGATGGTCTCGGCTCACTCGAAGACGTGCGCGAACGGGTGATCGCCGCGCTCGATGCCGAGTGACGAACCTGCGTGTCATACATCGTGGCGATGCGTTTCACGTCTCGGGTCGACGTTGAGAGGATGGCATTCGGTGGCCTGAGCCGGTACCTGGAAGTACGTGATGCATCCGACGGAGAGGCGAATCGGGCATCGCTGCTCTGCGCCCGGCCGAGCGAATTGCCAGCGTCCGATGATGATGAAACACTTACTGCTCATCCCCCGGCGGTAGTTTCAGAGATACGCGATGATCGACGCAGACGGATTCAGACCCAACGTCGGGATCATCATCCACAATGATGCGGGTCGCGTGCTCTGGGCCCGCCGCATCGGCCAGGATGCATGGCAGTTCCCGCAGGGTGGCATCAAGGCGCACGAGTCGCCGGTTGACGCCCTGTATCGAGAGCTCGGTGAAGAGCTCGGGCTGTCTCCGGCCCATGTGGAACTCATCGGTCAGACGCGTGACTGGCTCCGATATCGTCTCCCCCGGCGGTACATCCGACGCAGGCCCGGCACCATCTGCATCGGTCAGAAACAGCGGTGGTTTCTGCTGCGCCTGCTCGGCGATGAAGACGACGTGCAGGTCGATGCGAGCGAGCAGCCGGAGTTCGATCACTGGAAATGGGTCAACTACTGGCATCCGACGCGCGAGGTCGTGTTCTTCAAACGCGGCGTCTACCGTCGCGCATTGAACGAGCTTGCCCCACTCCTCTATCGCAGGCGTACCTGCGCCTGAGGCATGCCAATGGATGCGGCATCTCAAGGGCGCCTGCCGCGACATCCGATTC
>JAKZYK010000493.1:0-7903 GCA_047514485.1 Gammaproteobacteria bacterium | reverse complement strand
GGTCACAATAACGTGCCACGATTTATGCAACAATCGGGATAATTCATCGCGGGTGAGGGATTGTTGTTGTAGCTCGTGGAGGCGTCGCCAGAGCTTTTTCAAGCGTCGGCGTCGCATCGCGCGTTCTTTGAGTGTTCTGGGATGGCTTCGAGCCAGGATGTAGAGCTCCGAGTCGTGGGACAAGAGCTTGACGTCGACCGACGGGCGCACGGCTTTCCAAGGCTGCAGGACACGTCGTTGGATCCTCCCGTGATCAAGGCGGGGGATTTGAGCCGATGATGACAGTCCGCCGGTGATAGAGGCGCAGAGACCGGCGATGCGCGCGATCGCCGCGAAGACCGCTCGCCCGCTGAGCAGGGCGTCCGGGGTGGCGCGCGAGCCCGGTTGGCACCTGGTCCACCGCGACGAGGCAATCCGCAGGGCGCGGCCCCGGCACAGGGCCGGACGAATCGCCGCCCCAGCGCGCGCATGCGCCGGGACTGCGTACGCTCGCACGCGAAGAACCGCCTCCGCCAGCGCGCCGGGCCGGGTCCGGCATCACCGCGAGGAACGAACCGGAAGGATGGGGTCGCGCAGGCGCCTCCGCACCGGGACGCACGTGCCGACGGGACAAGGCACCCGTGGACCGGATCGTCGACGACGAACGAAGCTGTGCAGCGACGCCGAGGTGGAAGGGAGCGCGGGCGACCCGGCTCTGCGCGGGCGCACGCGCGCTCGACCGCCGCTCGGACGAGCGACGGCTGCGCGAGCGCACCGCACGCGATGTGCCCCGCACCACCCGAATCCGCAGCTCGGTACGACTGGGCGCGCGCACGCGCGACCACCCTGTCGGCCGAGAAGCCGAGCTCCCGGGCCCGGCGCTGCCACTCGCTCTCGAGCACCGCGCTGGCCACCGCGCGCTTCGGCGCGCGCGTCGTCCGCGCCACCACGTCCGCGGGTGTCGCATCGCCGCGAGACGCTCTGCGGCAGAGTTCCTCCTTGATGTCGGTGCTTCGCTTCGAGAACGCCTTGATCACCTCGCCCGGTACGCCCTCGATCTCGAAACCGTCGTCCGAATCCGTCTTGCGGAGCAGGTATCCAAGCCGACGAAGTTCCTCGGCAAGCGCCGCCAGGTAGAACGAGTTGATCCTCTGGCTACCCTGGTAGATCTTTTCGTTGGACATCGTGCGCCACACGCCGTCCTCGTCGAGGACCGCGTTCACAATGACGCAGTGGCTGTGGATGTGCGGGTCGAGCGCTCGCGACCGGGCGTGGAGAAACGTCGCCGCCACCATCTTCTGCCCGCCGACCCTGACCGTCTTCCGGGTTTGCGGATCCCATTTCCGGGTTTCGACCAAGTCCTTCTCGATCCCCTCGAGCGTGCGACGCGCGGCCCGCTCGTGCGCGGCCACGATCAGTTCGTCCCCGCCCAGCAACCCCAGGATCGAGACCGATTTCGGCGGCGAAATCGTGAGTTCAAGCCCCGGGCGGTGGTCCCTTCGGCCGCCCCGCCACCTTCCCAGAGGACGGAGGTTGCACCGTCTCCACCGCTGCGGTCCGTCCGGCACCCAGCCCCGTAGTAGGGCACTCAGCGCATCGGTATCGACCGGCCCCATGTGTCCAAGAGCTTTCGCGCCTTCGCCCAGCCACTCGCTCGTGACGGTGTGGGCAAGGTTGTCCCCCGTATCGGCGTCGTCGACCTGCAAATAGGTCACGTAGCGCCTCGACCGAGGGATGGGATGAATTTTCGCTGCCACTGCCTGCTCCTCCTCACTCCGCCCGCACGATGAGGCGTGTCACGCCCGTGCAACGCGCCGCCATGATTCGATACCTGCCTAGCATGGACATCACCCCGTTCGTCCTACCCGCCACAGTATGCGTTAACGGCCGCCCTTCGATGGCGCCGCGCACGGATCGTCCGTGTCCGGATGCGGGCGCTGCCCTACCGCCGAGCGGCAGAACGGCGCGTTATCCGCAGCAAAACGTATGCGCATTGCGTGTGCTGCGTACCGTACCTCTGTACGCGGGCGGGAGCGGCGCAGCAGGCGATGCGCGTGCTGAGACTCGCCACGCGCATCGCCCATCCAGGGGGCGGGAGCGGCGCAGCAGGCGATGCGCGTGCTGAGACTCGCCACGCGCATCCGCTGACGCAGGAACGACGCATTTAGCGGAGGGACTACAATGGAGTTTGCGCAATCAAGACCGGAGAAATCGTGTGAGGCGCTTCGAAAACGACCGCTACTATCGTACGCGTGATCCCGCTCTGAGGCTGATCGCCACGGCGGGCACACTGGCACAGTGGCGGTGCCACGGGCAGGGACCGAGATTCATTCGATTCGGCAACCGAATTCTCTATTTCGGCGCGGACCTGAACCGGTGGATTGATTCCCATATCGTGCAACCCGGCACCCCGTGCGAGTCCGATCACAACCCGGATGTCCCCCGCTGATCCGGTGGTGGGTCGAGCAGTGCGGTTGGCGGCCAGCCCTCGGCACGAACGCGAATCGTCGAGGGCGGTGATCTCGCGGGTGGAGTTCGTTCCTACATCACGCTGGCGGCCCGTAGAGCGGCTCTCGGGTGCGGCTCGGAGCAATTCCGCCAAGTGCTGCCTCACGCGGTGCGTGAGCCGCAAGTGGACGCGCATCAACCACGTGCCCGGCGGGCAGTCGTACTCGAGGACGCGAATCGGCATTTCGACGGGAGAGCGGTGGTTCTGTACCGGGGTCGAAGCCCGGGCGGCGGAGTGACGGCGGGGGACGCAGTGATGCACGACGCATTTCTCGTCGCCCGCCCGCGGCTCAGACGTCGAGCACCAGCGCGGGGTTGAAGCTGTGCCCCTCCACGCGACTGTACCCATGCGGATTGGCGATGGCGCGTGTGCCCCAACATCTCGTCGACGGGGTCGTGCATGTGCCCGTGGACCCACAGGGGCGGCTGATACCACGCGATGAGTTCATCGAGGTCCGACGCGAATGCGGGGCTCAGGCGGCTCCTCTCGAACCAGGGCCGGATGCACCGCGGGCTCGGCGCGTGGCGGGTGATGACCACGGGTCTCAGACCAGCGTAAGCGCCCCGCGAACGGCGTCCTTGACGCGCGGCGAGGAAGGCTCTGCGGATTGGAGTTCAGGTCAGGTCGGCGGGGTCGAGCCGGGTCGGCAGCAGGGCCTCGATGTCGGCGAGCGACTGGGCCTTGGGCAACTCGGTGAACACGCGACGCAGATACGCGTAGGGCTCGAGTCCGTTCGCCTTTGCACACTGGACCAGCGTGTACAGCCGGGCGCTGCCCTTCGCAGCTGGGGCAGCGGTACTTGCCACGCACATGACGCAGCACCCGCACCTTCGCCGGCACGATGTCGAGCTGCTCGCTCACCACCTCGCCGAAGCGCTCGGAGTCCTCCAACCGATGCTCGATGTCGACCCGCTCCAAGGTCTCGGGCAGCGGGGCGCGCTTCGCCCTCGCGCGCCGATGGGCAGCGACCTCGGTGGCGGAGTCGCTCCGGGGCGCCTCGGCCGCGGTCGCTTCGGCCTCGTTGAACAGCCCGAGTTGCCCGTCGGGGAGCTTCTCCGACGACGCCGCGAATCGCTTGGCAAGCAGCAATCGCACCTGCTCGTGCAGCCGCTCGATGGTCGCATCGCGCTGTTCGATGGTCGCCGCGCGCTGTTCGAGGAGCGCGTCGCGCCGGACAATCTCCGACTCGTAGTGATGCACCCGCGCGTGCAGCGAGGCGAGTTCGTCGGACACGGTGCTGGAGGAGGACGTCATGGTCGAAAGCGTATAGCGATTCGGCCTACCGCGTGATCGAATGTATTGATGGGGCGATCAACATCATTGATGGGGGTCAGTACATCGAGGCGTATTGAACTCGTGGGTGCGGACCCACCGGCCACAGGTCGTAGCCGTCGAGCAGGGAGTTCAGCTGCGCGCCGGTCAGATTCACCACGCCATCGCCGCGGCGTGGCCAGGCGAAGCGCGCTCGTTCGAGGCGCTTGTGCCACAGCACGAACCCGCATCGTTCCCAGTACAGAATCCGGCACTGGGTGCGTCGGCGATTGGTGAACACGAATAACTGCGCCGAGAACGGGTCCATCGCCAGCGTGTCCTGCACCAGCGTCGCAAGCCCCGTCATCTGTTTCCTGAAGTCGACGGGTTCGACGCACAGCCACACCTCGATGCCGCGGTGGGCGGGGCGCATCATCGCAGCGCGCTCGCGCATTCGAGCACCGTGGCGCACATCGCGCGCTCGGTGTGCTCGGGGATCTCGACGACGATGCCGTTGGTCAGGTGCACGCGGGGCACGCCGCACTCGGGGGCGCGATGCGCACGGGGACGAACGCCGGGGCGGTGAGCTCGGGCTCGCTCACCAGTGCGCGACCGCGCAGCCTTGTCCGGGCCCGGTACAGCGAACCGGGCGAGAGGCCGTGCGCCTGGGCGTAGGCGCTGAGCGGCTGGTCTTGCTCGTGCAAGGCGCGTAGATGATTCAGCCAGAATTGGTCGCGCGCACTCTTGGTGCGCGGAATGGCCCCTGGGCAACGTCTGGGCCATGGCCAGCCCCTCCACCGGTCGATGAGCCGCAGACCGTGACACGGCCCGCCGCTCGGCAGAAGGACGCACTTTGCGAATCGCTTACTGATGTGCTGGCGCAGCCGCCGGCGCATGAGCGCGACTGCCTTGTCGCTGGGCGCCAGATTCTCTTCCGCGTGCACGGTGATGGGGCCCATGCCCTCGACCGCCTCGGCATCGCCCGGGAAGCGCTGGCGCTGCTCGTAGGGACGGTCGAAGACCTCGCCCTGCTCGATGAGTTCCGGCCCCTCGGGTGTGTTCCACACGGGCGGGTCCCCCCGTTCGCCGAAGCAGGCCCACGCAAGCGCCATGGTGTTCTCGTCGTCGACCGGCACCACCCACCGCACGAAGGCGCTGCGTCCGTAGTAGCGCTGCCTCGTGCCGTCGGTGGCGAATGCGGCTCCGGCCTGGGTGAAGTTCGGCAGCACCAGCTCGTTGACCCGAAACCAGACGTTGTCGCCCACCCGGCGGGTGTTCGTCCCCATCAGCCATGCGCCTCGATCGAAGAAGTCGATCCGGCCGATCTCGCCGAAGCCGGCGGAAAACTGCTCGCGGCTGATGCTGGAGTGCAGGAAGCTGGTGTGGATCGGATCGACGATGGCATCGAGGACCTGAAGCCAGTTGCACCGGAACGGCGCCCGATAGGGCACCATCTCCATGTCCGGCAGCTTGAAGGTATCGTAGACGGGACACTCCGGAATCGCCTCCGGCGGGCCGAGGTAGGCGAACACCAGCCCCCGGTACTCGAAGGCCGGGTAGGCCCCGAGCCGGACCCGGTGCTTCAGCCGCGCCTGAGCCTCCGGCGGCTGGCCCGGTACATCGAGCAGGGTGCCGTCGATGTCGAAATGCCAGCCGTGGTAGCAGCACCGGATTCCGCGGTGCCGGCAGGTGCCGTACTCCAGTGAGGCACGGCGATGCGGGCAGCGCCGGTGCACGAGCCCGATGCGTCCCTCGCCATCGCGAAACACCACCAGATCCTCGCCCAGAATCCGGAGCGCGACCGGCAGATCGGCAAGCTCGGAGGACAGGGCCACCGGATGCCAGAACCGCCTCAGGTACTCCCCGGCCGGCGTGCCGGGGCCGATGCGGGCAAGTTCGACGTCGGGCCCGGCGGGGCGTCGCACGCCGTAGCCCTGGTAGGCCGCATCCTCGAACCGGTGCAGCGGCGCCGGGCGCGATTCCGCGTTGATGCTCATGTCTGACGACTCATCGGTGTGTACTCCCGCTCGGATTCGGATGCACCTCGGGCTGCGCATCCTCGACACGGCGCGTGCCCGCGCGTCGCGGCGGCGTCGGCCCCGTGCGCCTCGCAGACCTCGTCACCGGCGGTGCATCGAGGGATGCCGGGGATGCCGGCCACTCGGAATCGGGTGCGAATCGGACACCGTGTCCCGAAGACGTTGCGCTCCTGCCCGGAGTACGCGTCGCCGGTCCGGTTGCCGTCTCGTCTCTCATCGCAGGCGATTCACCACGAGTTCCTGGAAGCTCCGCACCGAGTCCTCCCACACCGGAGAAAGCACGCCCCCGCCGGCTGCCGCATCGGACACGCGCCCTTGCTGGAGGCGCTCGCAAACTGCCGGTCCTCCAGGTGCACGCAACGCCAGAGCCTTGCGAGCTGCTCCGCGCGCTCCGCCGATCCCGGCTTTGGGCCGAGGCTGTAGATGGCGCGGCGCTGCCGGGTGCGATTCAGCGCCAGCGGCACGTCGTGGTGCACGCCTATCTGGTCCGGCAGGTAGAGCGAGAACGCGAAGTTGGGGAACAGGGTCAGGTAGCGGGAATCGGCCGACAGCGTGTCCTCCTGCGTCGCCTCGCCGGAGGCGTCGACGGCGCATCCGAGGCAGCCCGACTGGTTGATCGTGTAGTGGTCGGTGAGGGGTTGCTCGGTGGTCGTGGAGTGCACGAACTGGACGTGGTAGGGCTCGATGAAGTTCTCCACCAGGAGCTTCCAGTTCGCGGCGATTTCCCCCAGGTCGATGGTGGCGAGGTGGTGGATCTCGGTGAGGTCGAGCCCGTCGAGCCAGGTCCGCAGCGGAGCGACGAAGTCCTCGAGGGGCGGCGCCGCGCCGTTCAGGTTGACGAAGATCCAGTCGTGCCACGTCGCCGATCTCACCGGCGCGAGTCCGTGCTCCCCGCGGTCGAAGCCGGCGGGCACCGCGCGCGGGTCGCGACCGCCGAAATAGGGGGTCATGTGGAGCGCACCGTCGAGCCCGTACGTCCAGGAGTGATAGGGGCAGCGAATCACCCGCCCGACGTTGCCGGGCGTGTCGACGAGCTTGAGGCAGCGGTGGCGGCATACGTTGTGGAAGGCCCGGATACCCCGCAGCTCGGCCGCGCCGTCCGGCCCTCCCCCAAGCCCCCGGCCAAGCCGACCCGCGCGAGGAGCGCTGGCGCACAGGGGGGACAGCGCGCACAGGCGCCCCCAGGCGCGATGAGAGGGCCGGGACAGGCAACAGGGGTGAGAAGGCGCCAGACGCGCTCAGCGTCCTCCAGGGCCGTCACAGCGGCGCGCAACGGACAACGAATCGATGAAGCAGTGGATGCGGGCGCAGTCGGAGACCTTCCGGTTCACCCGGGCGGTGTGGGGCGAGCGCAGCAACTTCGGACCCATCGCCGGCGGGATGTACCTGGCGGAGCTCCTGTGGACCACCTCCGAAGCGCTCTACCAGGCGTTCAAGGGCGTCGACGCCGACCAGCAGATCCGCATCGCCCGGGCGCCGCACATCGTCGAGGAGTCGAAGCACGATGCGTGGTGGGGGGCAAAGCCGGTCGGGCTCGATCGCCTCGAAGGCGAGAACGTGCTGGGCTGCCTGCTGGTGGAACTGCGCGACGGGACGGTCCCGGCAGGGGCCGGACCCGCGTTCCGGCTGGGCGCCTATGAAGTGCGCCGGGTGGGGATGGAGATCGAGCAGCGGCGCGTGCGCGCCTGAGCCGGTCGGGGACGCAAGGAGAGAACGCAATGCAGGGCAACGAAGCGGCGCCGACGCCGATCCGGGACTACATCGCCGAAGCCGCCGCGCGGACACTCCGCGCGCACCCGACGGTGAGGGCGGCCGTCCTGTTCGAATCGCGCGCCAAGGGCGACCATCGCCCGGACAGCGACTGGGACATCGCGCTGATCGTCGGCGAGACCGCCACCGCGTACAACGAGATCGAGGCGGCGCTGTCGGCACTGCCGGGCGTGAGCCCCATGTGCGTGCGCGAGGCGGCGATGCGCATCTGCGCGCACCGCACCGACAGCGTGCACGCGGCCATCGCCACCGAAGGGATCGCGATCGCGGGGATCGCCCCGGAGCTGGGGCCGGCGCCCCGGCGAACCACCGTCGCCTGGAGCGCGGTGAACACGGAGCTGGCCGAAGCCCGGAG